>NZ_CALGEO010000115.1:0-41655 GCF_937881865.1 Candidatus Proelusimicrobium excrementi | reverse complement strand
GCTAATTTATAATACGTATACACGTGAGAAAGAAGAATTTAAACCGATTGAAGAAAATAAGGTGAAAATGTATATTCTTCAAAATAAATTCTTTCCTGTGCGGCGTGCTGGTCTATCAAAACCAAACCTTGCGGATTTTCAAACAAAATATAACTTTGGTGCAGCTGCCCCAAATAAGTGTAAGGGCCTTTAAACCACAAAGGATCGCCCGGTTCGGCTTGCGGTATAAGGGTTTGTGTTTCCTCCTTAGGGGTGCTCTTTTGCGTATAGGAAATTTCTGCGGAAGCAACCTCTTTTTCAATATTGTAAGAGGGCGGTTCCTCAAAATCCCTGGCCTGCATGGAAGGTTCCGCCTGCGGCGTGGCCACGTTTAAGAAATCCGCCGGGGCGAAGCTTTCCGCTTTGGGCGCGAAAACATCATGAATGTTCGGCGTGGGTGGGCATGGAAAAGGAGAAGCCGCGGGGTTAAATGAAACCGGCTGCCGGCTGGTTTTTATTTGAAAACTTTGGCTTTGGTTATTTTTTAAAAGCGTTTGCGATATTTTTGAATAAACAAAGTTAAACACCGCGTTTTCCTGAATAAACTTGATGTCCTTTTTCTGCGGATGAATGTTTACGTCAAATTCGCTCGGCGGAAGAGTCATATAAATGACGGCGGCGGGGTGTTTGTCTTTTTCCCGGTAAGGCTGATATGCTTTATATAAAGCCTGCTGCAAAAGCTTGCAGGTTATCGGGCGTTTGTTGACGAAGAAAAACTGTCTGTCCCGCGCCGGGCCCAATTTATCCGCCGGGGAAACGAAAGCCCTGAAGCCGAATTGGGCGTCTTCCGTATAAATCAAATCTTTTACAATTCCTTCGCCTATTATCTTGCCGAGGCGGTTTCTTAGGCCGGCTTGGTCGTCTTTTTGAGCGGCAAGAGCATAAATTTTATTGCCGTCGGTTCTTACGTTAAAGGCCGTTTCCGGGTTGGCCATGGCGGCCTCTTCCGCGCAGGAAAGAAGGTGGCTTCTTTCCACGGCGTCGGATTTTAAAAATTTCAGTCTTGCCGGAGTATTAAAAAACAGATCGCGCACTTCAACCGTGGTGCCTTTTAAAGCCGGGGCGGGGCCCTGGTTTGTCAGCTTGCCGCCTTCGGCTTGTATCATTGCGCCTTTTTCGCCTTCCACACAGGAAAAAATGGTTATTTTGCTTATCGCCGCAACGGAGTAAAGCGCTTCGCCCCTGAAGCCGAAAGTGTTTAAACTGTCCAAATCGTCAAAGTTTGTGATTTTGCTGGTGGAATGGCGCAAAAGAGCGGTGGGTAAATCTTCCCGACTGATGCCCTGGCCGTTGTCATTTACGCGGATAAGTTTCCTCCCCGCTTTTTCTATGTCAACGTTGATGACGGACGCGCCGGAATCAAGGCTGTTTTCCAGCAGTTCTTTTAAAACTCCGCTCGGGCGTTCTATTACCTCGCCCGCGGCTATTTTGCCGGCGGTTTTAGGGTCCAGCAGTTTAATGCGTTTCACTCTTCTAACCTCTTTTTCCATTCGGAAATTATCTGTAAAGCCTGCAAAGGCGTTATTTTATTTAAGTCTACCATTTTTATTTCCTGCACTATCGGGCTGGAAAATAAATCGGGCGCTTTGTCTTCCTGCAAAGTATTGGACATCGCCTGCTTTTCTCCCAAATCGGCCAAAATTTTCTTTGCGCGCAGAATGCAGCTGTGCGGCAGGCCGGCTATTTGCGCCACGTGTACGCCGTAGGATTTATCCGCTCCGCCGGGCTGTATTTCAAAGAGAAAGTTTAATTTAACTTCGCCGGAGGGCGTTTTATATTCGCTTGCCGTTACGTGGAAGTTTTTTATGCGGGAATATTTTTCCTCCAGTTCGGTAAGTTCAAAATAATGCGTGGCGAACAGGACTTTAGGCCCCTGTCCGTGCGGCTTATAAAGATACTCCGTTATGGCCCATGCTATGGAAATGCCGTCGTAGGTGGAAGTGCCGCGGCCGACTTCGTCTAAAAGTATCAGCGTGGAAGACGTGGCGCAGGCCAAAATATTGGCCGTTTCGCGCATTTCCACCATAAAGGTTGATTCGCCCCTGCTTAAAGCGTCCTGCGCGCCGATACGGGTAAGTATTTTATCCGTTATCGGTATTTCCGCGTGTTCGGCCGGGACGAAACTTCCCATTTGAGCCATAATCGTAATTAAGGCCGTCTGCTTTAAAAATACGCTCTTGCCGCCCATATTCGGCCCTGTCAGCAGGATAATCTGCGGGCCTTGTCCGCCAAGCGTCAAATTGTTGGGAACGAAGCTTCCGCTGGGGATATTTTGCTCCACTATCGGGTGGCGGCCCTTTTCTATTACCAAGGCGCCGTTTTCCGGCATGATTTGCGGCTTTTTGTAATTGCCGTTAAGCGCGGCGCACGCCAAAGAGAACAAACAATCGGTTTTCGCTATTATTTTTGCCGTTTGCTTCAGCACCGCAAGATTTTGGTAAAGATAGGCTTTTATCTTTTCAAATATAGCAAGCTCTATACGCAGGCTTTTTTCTTCCGCGGAAAGGATTTTCTTTTCCAGTTCTTTCAGCTCTTCCGTTACGAATCTTTCCGCGCCGGTTAAAGTTTGTTTGCGGATATAGTCGTAAGGCACTTTTGAAATATGCGTTTTGGTGACTTCTATATAATAGCCGAATACGGTGTTAAACCCGACTTTTAGGGAAGGTATGCCGGTGCGTTCCTTTTCCCTTTGGCAGATTTCCATAAGGGCTTTGTCCGCGTGCTGTTTTAAATTGACGATTTCGTCCAGTTCCGTATTATAGCCGGGTTTTATTATGCCGCCGTCGGAAAGTTTTACTGGCGGATTTTCGTTTAACGCGCTTGCGAGCAAATCGGAAATTTCTTTAAGTTTCGCAAAATGCATGGCGAAGACTTCTTTAAGCTCCGGCAGCATATCTCCGTAGCTTAAAACCCACTCGCGTATTTTGTCGGAAAGCATTAAAGACTGCCTTAAACCCGCCAAATCCCTGGGAGTGGCGGAAGAAGCGGCCACGCGGCTCATAATCCTTTCAATATCGCAGATGTCCTTTAAGAGCAAGGCCAGCTCGTCGCGGGCGGATTCATTGTTAAGCAAAGCTTCTACGGCGTTTTGTCTGTGGTTGATTTCTTTGACGTTTAAAAGCGGGCGCAGTATCCATTCCTTGAGCATTCTTGAGCCCATCGGCGTTTTTGTGTAATCCAATATGCCCCAAAGGGTGTTTTTCCTGCCGCCGACTTGGCTGGAAACCAGTTCCAAGGTGTTTACGGCTGCGCCGTCAAGCTGTAAAAATTCCGAAATTTCCCTGTAAAACGGGGCGAAGTATTCGCGGAAATTGTCGTTTGTGCCCGCCATGTATTTAAGGCAGTTTAATCCCGCTTTCAAAGCCAGGGGATATTCCGTCAGTATGCCGGGCCAATTTTCGGGGATATTGTCGGTTTCGGAGGAACTTTCGCACGGGGAAAGCGTCAAATCCTGAGGGAGTATAATTTTGGTTTTAAGTTTCGCCAAGCTGGCTTTGCCGCCTATCACTTCGGAGGGGTTAATCGTCGCCATTACCGTGGAAAGTACGGTCATTTCTTCGTCGTCGGCGTTCTGCGTAATCCAAAAATCGCCGGTTGAAGCTTCAAGGCAGGCCAGGCCCCATCCTTTTTTATCGGTTTCCACGGCTACCAAATAATTGGAATTGCCTGCTTCCAGCATGGAATCTTCAAGAACGGTGCCGGGGGTTATTATCCTGACGATTTTCCTTTCAAAAAGTTTTGTTTTTGGGTTTGTTATATTTGAAGTCTGCTCGCAAACTGCTATTTTTTTGCCGGCTTTTAAAAGTTTGGCTATGTAGGAATTTGCCGAATGGAAAGGCACTCCGCACATCGGCTGATCTCCGCGGGCCGTCAAAGCAAGCCCGAGCAGGCGGGAACCTTCTTTGGCGTCTTCTCCGAACATTTCATAAAAGTCGCCCAGCCTGAAAAACAATAAAGCTTCGGGGTTTTGGTTTTTTATTTCATAGTACTGTCGCATTAGGGGGGTTAGTGTCATACTGAGTTTTAATTCTCCTTTGTAACGACGGAGAGTATCTCCCGCGCTTGGGCAAGGGTTTCACAGCGTACAAATTGTTCTCTCACGGCGGCGGCGTTGGTAAATCCGTTCAGCCAATAACCAACCGTCTTTTTGCTGCGGCTTATGCCGGTTCTCTCTCCGTAGAATTTAACATTCTCCTCTATCAAAGTAAGAAACATCAGCGCCTTTTCCGCATTTGCAATTTTGCCGAAAGGCCGTGAGCTGAGGATACTGCTTATTTCCGTAAAAATAAATGGGTTGCCTATGGCGCCGCGGCCTATCATTACGGCCTGCGCGCCGGTTTCAAACATATTTTTTGCGTCCTGCGCGTTAATCACTCCGCCGTTTGCTATTACCGGTATCTGCGCCACACGGCAGGCGCTTTCCAAAAAAGCCAAATTAGGCGGGCCGGAATGGACGTCCGCCGCTGCGCGGGCGTGCAAAGTTATGGCGGCCGCGCCGCTGTCTTGCGCGATTTTGGTCAGCAAAGGCGCCAAATTTTCCGTGCGGTTTAAAGAAACGCGTGTTTTTAAAGTAACGGGTATTTTGACGCTTTTTACCGCGGCTTTTAAAATTTCGGCGATTTTTTCGGGCGTTTTCATAAGTACGCAGCCGGCCCCGGCTTTGTTGACTTTTTTAACCGGGCATCCGGCGTTTATATCTATAATGTCCGCACCCTGGGCTTCGGCCCTTTTGCAGGCTTCGGCTATGGTTTGGGCGTCGCCGCCGAACACCTGCATGGAAAGCGGATGTTCGGCTTTGTCAACCTGAAGCATTTTAATGCTTTTGGGACTGTCGAATTTTAAAGCCGAGGCGGAAACCATTTCCGCGCATACAAGGCCCGCGCCGCCTTTAAGACATAAAATCCTAAACGGGGTATCCGTAATCCCCGCCATGGGTGCGAGGACCAAATTTGAGGGACAGATAAAATCCCCTATTTTAAGTTGTTTTATATAAGGCATTTATTCTTCCTTCCAGTTGTCTTGCGGGGCCAAGGAAACTTCCTTATCCCGGCTGAGGCACCAGCGCAGAATATCGCGCACGGTTCTGTCGGTGTTTTTAAATTCGAAGACGTTTAAAAATTCATCATGGCCCATGCCGCCTGCTACTATGTGATCAGATACGGAAACGGAATAAAGCCTTTCGTTCTGTACGGGCGCGCCGTTAATGTAAAACTTCTTTATTTTTTTACCCAAAGGCGCGGAAGGGTTATAAACGATGTTCAGGCCGGAAGTCTGCGGCCAGTTGTTTTTTGTTTCTATGCTGTGCTCCAGCGCATTTTTAAGTTCGTCGCCGCGCATTTTTATCAGCATTACTCTGTCGTTAAAAGGTATGGCGTTGTTTAATTGAACTTCGGTTAAAGGGCCCTGTTCAAAGCCGTTTAAGAAAGCGTCGGAATTTATTATGCCTATTTCATTGTTTGCCCACCTTTTTATGCAGCGCGCCGTATAAGCGCCAAGCGGGGAAGGCTTGTCGCTGTAAGTAGGCAAAGGTATGTTTAAACCGGCTATTTTGCGGCCCGTTATCCTTAAAGCCGTTTTACGCATGGCTTCCGTTTCAAGAGAAATTTTTTCGTCCTGTCCGTACAGGTCTTTATCAAGGGTAATTTCTTCAAAATTATAAGAGGAAAGCTTTTTGTTCTTGTCGAAATTTAAGGTTATTCTGGCCGTTTCAAAAAGCATCGGAGGACGGCGCGTTACCAGCGTTTTTGAAACTTCTTCCGTTTCCGCCCCGGAAACATCCCCGTTGCCGCCTAAAATAAGGGAAAGTTCCGGCAGCTCTTCCGCCAGAAGCTTCTCGTCGGTTTTTTGCCCGGAAGGATCCAAATCAAAACCTATGCTGCTTAAAAGGATTATAACGTTAGGCTGATGCTTTTCGAGTTCCGGCAGGATAGCTTTTACGGAAGGGATTTCGTCTTTGACGCGTAAGGAAGAGTTCCTTAAAGTGTCGGGGAAATCCTGCTTGGAAATCAGCCCTATTACCGCTGCTTTTATGCCGTTTTTTTCCGCAATGACGTATTTTTTTATATATTTGGGCTGGCTGCCGTCTTTGTTTTCCAAATTGGAAACCACAATCGGGAAATTTGCCTTCTTTATCCCCGCTTCAACCACGTCCCAGCCCAGGGCGAGATCGCTCGGGCTTAAGGTGGCCGCGGTGTAACCGAGTTTGTTCATAAGGTTTACCGCGCCTTCAAGTTTAAACTGCTTGCCTTCCTGCGTTTTGGAAAACGTGTTGCCGCTGTCAAACAGCATATAAGCGCGTTCCTGTGCGGATAAAAGATTTTTAAGCACCGCCAAACCGCCGGTGGGGCGGTTGTTGTTTTCGGCGGAGTTCCTGGCCCAGTAAAAGCCTTGTATGTCATTGGTATGGTAAATATCAAGCTGTATTACCGGTTCTTTGGAACATGCGCTTAAAAATATAAATGCGGTCAGCAAATAAGGCAAAAAGGATTTCATCTTTTAATCAACTTTTACTATCCTTCCGTTTTTTGCGGGTTTTATGCCTGCGGGATTAGCTTTAACCCAATCGGCGAACAGCTCGGTTATAGTCTTTTTTGAATAAAGGCTTTTATCCGTTATTTTTTTGAACATATATCCTTCGGAACCGCCTTTTGCTATATGGTCGTTGGTGCCGATGACGTAAGTTTTTTGGGGATCAAGCTCCTCCCCGTTGACCTTTATGGAAACTATTTCCGGGCGTTTGTGTTTAAATCTGTATTTAACTTCCAGGCCGGAATATTGGAAAAGGCTTTTGTTTTCTTTCAGGCTTCTTAAAACCAGCTTTTTCAAAAAATCGCCTTTTACTTTTACTACGTAAAGCTTATTTGGGAAAGGAAATGTTTGATATATCATTCTGGTCGTTATGTCGCCTTTGTTTAAAGTTTCGCGCACGCCGCCGGTATTTTGCAGGCCGATGTCCGCGCCGGTATGTTTCTTTACAAGGTCGGCAAAAAGGTTGCCCATGGGGGAATCAACATAACCGGCGTTTTTTGGGGCGTAATTGTAAATGGTTTGGGAAGCTTTGCCTATGGGTTTATCCATATATTTGGCGCGGTTGGTTTCCGCAAATTCCTGAATGTAAGGATCCTGCGGATATTTATCCGCGTCAAGCTCTATAAATTCCGAGCGGGCGGATTTAAACTTGCCGGTTTCGTCGTCAAATTCCAGCGTAATACGGCTGACGTGCGTCAAAGCCGTACCGCTTTCAACAAAGAGAACTCCGTCTTTATAAACGTTTTGGAAAACTTTATGCGCGTGCCCGCCCAAAACCACGTTTATGCCTTCAAGCCCTTTTATCAAAGAAAGATTGCTGTATTCGTCCGTGTGTTTATCGTCTTTTAAAGATGAGTGAGTCAGCAGTATTACGGCGTCTGGGTTCTGTAAACGCGCCTGATAGAGTGCTTTTTTAAGGGCTTTTCTTTCCCCGGAGATTCTTATTCCGTCCGCTTTTGTGGAAAACTCCTTTGCCAAGCCTATAATGGCTATTTTTTTGCCGTTTACCATATACGTTTTGAAAGGTTTCACCTGTTTAACCAAATCTTTTTCAACGGTGTCGTGCATATTGGCGGCCAGAATGTCAAAATTTGCGGAGTCCATATTTTTAAGCAGATTGGCTTTGCCGAAATCGTTTTCATGGTTGCCGATAGTCGCGGCGGCGTAGCCGAGCTTATTCATAAACTGCACCGAAAGATTGCCGTTTGACTGCTTGGCCTCATACGTGCCGGAGGTAAAATCCCCTCCGTCAAGCAGTAAGTAAGGATCTTTCTGCTGCTGCAAAAAAGCTTTTAGGGCGGAGAATCCCCCTATATTTTTGCCGTTGATTTTCCTGGGGAAATAAAAGCCGTGGGTGTCGGAAGTATGAAACACGTTTACGGTCGCCGCGGCGGCGAGTCCGGATAAAAACAAAGCACAAAGCAAGGCAACGAATCTTCTTAACATTAAGCCTCCTAACCAAAGGCCGCGCCGGGCGGCGCTCCGATATATAGTATATATTAAAATATTAACAAAATAAGATATAATATGCAAAAGCCGCCGCGGTATGCTTTTGCGCGGATTTGACAGCAAAGCCGGCGGTTTCATATAATATATAAGTCCCTTAAAAAGGGCTTATTTATTTCAGTTAGGAAATAGATGAAAATACCGAATAATAGAAGCAGTAAGGATCTTTTAAGAAAGAACGAACATATCCGCGCCGCCGAAGTCAGATTGATAGACTCGGACGGAACAATGCTGGGCATAGTGAACATCCGCGAAGCCCTTGCAAAAGCGAAAGAAAAAGAGCTTGACTTGGTGGAGATTTCTCCCACAGCGCAGCCTCCTGTTTGTAAAATATTGGAATACTCCAAATACGTTTATGAGCAGGGCAAAAAGAACAAAGACGCTAAAAAGAAGCAAAAAGCCGTTTCTTTAAAAGAAATAAGGCTTAAATCCAGAATAGCGTCCCACGACTTAGACGTTAAAGTTAAGCAAATTGAAGGATTTCTTAAGAAGAAAGACATGGTAAGAGTGTCCGTCGTGTTCTACGGGCGCGAGAACCAGCATAAAGATATCGGCTTCGCCATGCTTAACGATATGAAAGCCAAATTGGCGGAGATCGGCGATATCGATGGCAATATACAGACGCAGGGCAACAGAGTAACCGTTACCTTCGTCCCGAAAGCATAAAATAAAGAGGTAAGGATAAGTTAATATGCCAAAACTTAAAAATCATACCGGTGCCAAAAAAAGATTCAGAGTAACGGCAACCGGTAAATACAAAAACAGAAAAGCCGGCAGGAGGCACTTACTCGCCCCTGAAAAGGCAAGCATTAAAAGAGAAAGAAGAGAAAGCGCTGTTATCGCGCCGAACTCTGCGGAAGGCAAGTTCTTAAAGAAATACCTTCCCATGAAATAAGGTTGGAGTGGCAAAATGAGAATAAAATTTAGCGTCGCAAGACATGCAAGAAAGAAAAAAGTTCTTAACAGAGCAAGCGGTTACTACGGTGATAAATCCCGCCGCTTGAGAATGGCCACCCAGCAGGTGGATAAGTCCCTCGTACACGCTTACACGGACAGAAAAGATAAAAAAGGCAATTACCGCTCGCTGTGGATTACCAGAATCAACGCCGCGGTACGTGAAGAAGGTATGAACTATTCAACCTTTATCAGCGGCCTCAGCAAAGCCAATATCACGCTTAACAGGAAGATGCTTTCCGAAATGGCGATTAAAGACCCGGCTTCTTTTAAACAGCTGGTCGATATTGCAAAGACTTCCGTTTCCAAATAAGCGGACAGAGCTGATTTGCCCCGGCGGTTTTATCGCCGGGGCTTTTTTACGCCTTTTTTTGAAAACCGGCTTATATCTTTCCGCCGCCCCGCGTTCGGCTTAATTGATATAATATATATATGGAATTTATTGATTCGCACGCACATTTAAACGATGAAGCTTTCGACGCCGACCGCAAAGAAGTTATAGAACAATGCTTTGCCGCCGGCGTAAAACGAATGGCGGAAATCGCCTGCGAAGTCAACGAATGGGCCCCGGCTTTAAAATTGAGCGCGGAATATGAGGGCGCGATTTTCCCCGTATGCGGTGTGCACCCGGATTACGCTTCAACGCTTAACTCCCAAACTCTTAAAGATTTAGAGAATTATCTTCTAAAGCCGGAAGTAAAAGCCCTTGGCGAAATCGGCCTTGATTATAACGAATATGAAGGCTGCCCCAAGGACAGAGAAATGCAAAAATACGCTTTTGACGTCCAGCTTAAACTGTCCGCCAAATTGAATATGCCGATAGTTTTGCATTGCAGAAAAAGCCGCGCGGCTGATGACTTTTCCGCCTATGAAGATATGTTTTCCATTCTGAAGAACAATATTTACACCGGCGGTATTATGCACTGCTTCAGCGGGCGCGAACAGGACGCTTTCCGCGCTTTGGATATGGGCTATAAGCTGGGCGTAAACGGAATAATAGGCTATAAAAAGAACGACGATTTGCGCGCTGTCATCAAAAAAGCCGGGCTTAAATATTTGCATTTGGAAACGGATTGCCCTTATTTGCCCCCGCAAAGCAAACGCGGGCAGAGAAACAACCCTTCTTATATACCCGAAATCGCCGTAACAGTGGCCGAAGTTACGGGCGAAAGCCTTGCCAAAACGGCCGATATAACTACGCAAAACACCATAGAAGTTTATAAACTTAAAATATAATTTTCTTTGACTTCCCGACGTAAAACAAAACTTTGTCCCGGTTTTATTTTTAGCAGACATAAAAGGGGATTGACAATTTTGATTTTTTTAGCTAGAATATTAGCAGTCGCTTAAGAAGTTTGCTAAGAAATTGTGTTTTAAGGTCGCCAAATAATGAGAATACTTAAACCCGAAATAGCAAAAGAAAGGGAAGAAAAGATATTAAGAATGGTTATCCAGGAATATGTGGAAACCAGAAAGCCCGTAGGATCGGAGCTGGTTGCTCAGAAAGGATTGCCGGGCGTATCAAGCGCGACGATAAGAAACACCATGAAAAAGCTTGAAGAAGAAGGTTATTTATATCAGCCTCACGCTTCGGGTGGCAGAATCCCCACCGATAAAGCTTACCGCTTTTATGTGGACTACTTATCAAAAATACAAAAAATAGCCGTCAAAGAACGGGAAAGGATAGAAAGCGAATACAAACAAAGCAGCGCGGAAATCAACAGGGTTATGGCGCAGACTTGCAGAATGCTTTCAATGATGTCCCACTCGGCTGGATTCGTGCTGAGAAGCAGCGTACAGGACTTAAGCGTGCAACGCCTTGATTTTATACCCTTGGGGCCATATAATATATTGGCTATTCTTGTTACGGAAGAGGGGGTAATAAAACATTGGCCGTTTAGAATGAACAGGGCCGTTTCTCCGGCGTGGCTGATGATGTTCAACCATTTTATAAACGAGCAAATCTCCGGTTTGACGCTTAAAGACGCTCAGCAAGTGCTTTGGGAAAGCCTGCAAAAAGGCGTAGCCGACGGAGAGGGTTTTACGGAGCTGGCCTGTAATATTTTAAGCGAAATGTCTTCCAAGCAGCGCAGAGAAGAGCGTTTGTACATAGACGGCATGAGCCAGCTCGTGGAAACGATGACTGAGGAAGAGCACGGCCACTTGGGCCAAATGATGCGCGTTATGGAAGAACGCGACAGACTGGCCGCTCTGCTTAACGAAAAAATGCAGCAGCTGGAGGCTGAATCGGCCAATAAAATAGACGTCAGTATAGGCTCGGAAAACGAACTGAGCGAACTTAAAGACCTCAGTATAATATCTTCCGCCTGTAAAGTGGGCGGCAAAACCATAGGGCTTATAGGCATAGTGGGGCCTAAGCATATGGAATACAACAGGATGATGTCCTTGGTAAATTTCATCGGGGAAATGCTGGGAACGACGATAAGAAACTGGCAGGCCTCCCTGGATTTAAAACAAAGGAGTGAAGATGAATAAGAAGAAGCACTCAAAGCCGCAGGGGGAAGAAGAAATCCTTGAGGATAATGAGCCTGAACGGCAAAACCGAGAGGAGCAAACCGCGGCGGAAGAAGCCAAGGAGGAAAAGGCTTGCGAAGAATCCTCCAAAGCCGAAAAATATTTTGAACAGCTTGTAAGGCTTCAAGCAGATTTTGAAAACTACCGCAAAAGAACTGAAAAGGAAAAGCCGCAGCTTATAAGTTACGGCAAATTCGAAACTTTAAAAAAGCTTTTGCCGCTGTATGATACGCTTCTTAAGGCCGAAGCCGAAAGCGCCAAGCCGCAAGCCAATATGCAGCATATAAAACAAGGCCTTAAAATGATTTTTGAGCAGTTTGACAAACTGTTTAAGGCCGAAGGCGTCAAGATTATAAGCGCGAAAGGCAAACCTTATGACCCTATGACGCAGGAAGTTATAACAACCATACCTTGCCCGCCGGAACAGGACGGCATAGTTCTTGAAGAGCTTGCCGCGGGGGTGGAAATTGAAGGGAAAACTGTCCGCCCGGCACAGGTAATAGTCGGAAAGAGCAGTGAAGAAGCAGTTAAATAAAGTGATTTGATAAGGAGAAAGAATAATATGTCTAAAATTATCGGTATTGATTTAGGAACCTCAAATACGGCGGCCGCAGTAATGGAAGGCGGCAGGCCGACGATTATCCCTTCCGCAGAAGGAAGCTCTATCGGCGGCAAGGCGTTTCCCTCCTATGTGGCTTTTACCAAAGACGGTCAGCGCCTTGTAGGCGAACCGGCCAGAAGGCAGGCAGTATCCAACCCGGAAGGCACGGCTACGGCTTTTAAAAGAAGAATGGGCGAAAGCTATAAATTTAATTTAAGAGGCAATGAATTTACGCCTCAGCAGCTTTCCGCTTTTATTTTGCAGAAAGTTAAAAAAGACGCCGAAGCCTTTTTAGGTCAGCCGGTGGAAAAAGCCGTAATTACGGTTCCGGCTTATTTTAACGACAACCAACGTCAGGCGACAAAAGACGCGGGCAAAATCGCAGGCCTTGAAGTGGTAAGGCTCTTAAACGAACCTACGGCCGCAGCTTTGGCTTACGGTATCGACAAAACCGGCAAAGAGCAGAAAATCTTGGTATTTGACCTCGGCGGCGGTACGCTGGATGTTACAATTATGGAAATGGGTAAAGAAGGCACTTTCGACGTGCTTTCCACTTCCGGCGATACGAAACTCGGCGGTACGGATATGGATAATGCCGTAATCGATTGGATAATCGACGAATTTAAGAAAACCTCCGGCATTGACCTCAGGAACGACAAACAGGCCATGATGCGCCTTAAAGACGCGGCGGAAAAAGCCAAGATTGAGCTTTCCACCACCATGGAAACGGATATAAACCTTCCGTTTATAACCTCCGACAACACCGGCGCGAAACACTTGGAACTTAAACTTTCCAGAGCGAAACTTGAAAGCTTGGTAAGGCCGATAGTTGAACGCTGCGGAGCTTCAATCGACAGAGCCGTAAGCGACTCAAAACTTTCCATGAGCAATATCGACAAAATTATCATGGTGGGCGGCCCTACCCGTATGCCTATAGTGCAGGAATACGTTGAAAAACACGTCGGCAAGAAGATTGAAAGGGGCATCGATCCTATGGAATGCGTCGCGGACGGCGCGGCGATTCAGGCGGGTGTGCTTACCGGCGACGTAAAAGATATTTTGCTCTTGGACGTTACCCCGCTTTCATTAGGTCTTGAAACTTTGGGCGGCGTATTTACGAAACTTATTGAAAGAAATACGACCATTCCTGTCCGCAAAACGCAGGTGTTTTCCACCGCGGCGGATAATCAGCCCGCGGTAACGGTAAACGTATTGCAGGGCGAGCGCCCCATGGCCAAAGACAATGTTCCTTTGGGCAAATTCGACTTGGACGGTATTCCGCCAGCTCCCAGAGGCGTACCTCAAATTGAAGTTACGTTTGATATCGACGCCAACGGTATTTTGAAAGTTTCCGCCAAAGATTTGGGCACCAACAAAGAACAGCACATCACGATTACCGCGCCCAACAAACTCAGTGAGGCGGAAGTGGAGAACTTCGTAAAACAAGCGGAGAAATTCGCCGAGGAAGATAAGAAAACCAAGGAAAGAATCGAAGCCAAAAACGAAGCCGACGGCGTGCTTTATCAGACCGAAAAAGCCTTGAAAGACCACGGCGACAAAATCCCGCAGGACGAAAGGCTTAAAATCGACCAGGCTTTAAGCGAACTTAAAGAGGCCATTAAATCCGAAGACACCGAAAGGATTAAAAAGGCCAAAGACGAAGCCTTGGCCGCCAGCCAGAAACTTGGGGAAATAATCTATAAAGAATCCCAGGCCAAAGCGCAGGCCGCGCAAGGCGCCCAAGCCGGAGCTCAGGGCCCGGCGCAGGAAGCGCCCCAGGGCGAAGCCAAGAAAGACGACGTCGTTGAAGCCGAAGTCGTAGACGGCAAATAATAAAAATTGTTAAAGCGGGGGGAAACACTTCCCCCCGCTTTTTTGTTGGCCGAAACATAATTTAAGCCGTCGGCAGGCCTTCTTAAAGTATGATAAAATTTATAGTAAGAGATTTATTTAAGAGTTCGTTTTGAAATTCCCCCACGGCGGAATTTTAAAGCGGCCTCATCACAAAGACAACTGGCAGGAAATAAGGAAAAATGGCTAAGAAAGAAGATTATTACTCAGTGCTCGGCGTAGACAGAAACGCCGGTCAGGACGAACTTAAAAGAGCTTACAGGAAAATGGCTATGAAGTACCACCCCGACAGAAATCCGGGCAATCCTGAAGCTGAAGAAAAATTTAAAACGGTTAATGAAGCTTTTGAAGTACTTTCCGATCCCCAAAAAAGACAAATTTACGATAATTACGGAGCGGAAGGGTTGAACGGAGCGGCTTCCGGCGGATTTCACGGCGGCTTTGGCGGATTTGAAGATATTTTCAGCTCCGTATTCGGCGATATGTTCGGCGGGAGTTTCGGCGGAGCGGGGGCTGGCTCAAGGCGCAGACCTCAGCGCGGCAATGATTTGAAAGAAGAAATTTCCGTAACTTTGGAAGAAGCTTATGACGGCATTGAAAAGGAAGTTTCCTATAACCGCGTGGACACTTGCGAAACCTGCCACGGCACCGGCGCGCAGGAAGGCAGCGGCAGAAAGACTTGCCCCACCTGCAAAGGCAGCGGCGTAGTCCAGTTCAGCCAGGGCTTCTTTTCCATGAGGCAATCCTGCCCCGATTGCGGCGGGCAGGGAAGCATCGTCGAAAAACCTTGCCGCGATTGCCATGGTACGGGCCGCCAGCGCAGTAAAGCCAAATTCACGGTTAAGATACCCGCAGGCGTAAGGGAAGGCGTCGTTTTGAGGGTTCCCAACGGCGGCGATATCGGCACCAATGACGGCGGATACGGCGATCTTTATATACAAACTCATGTAAAGAAACACAAGATTTTCCAGCGCGACGGCGATGATTTGCTGTTAGAAATTCCTTTGACTTTCCCTCAGGCTGCTTTAGGCGCGGCCGTAAAAATACAGAATATCAAGAAAGAGGAAATCAAAGTTATTATCCCCGAAGGTTCCCAACACGGCAAAATCATTTCCGTGGAAGGGGAAGGTATGCCGGTGCTCGGCAAAGCCGGCAAAAAGGGCGATATGCGCGTTATCATCAATTTGGAAGTCCCCAAGAAGCTGACATCGCGCCAAAAGAAGCTTATAGAAGAACTCGGCCAAGCCTTTGAAGAAGAGGGCCAGAAAAAGACCATTTTTGAAAAAATCTTCGGTTAAGTTCTTTTTTAGTTAATAAAATTCCCCGGGCTTAAATCGGCCCGGGGTTTTTGTTTAAAGATATGGTTTGCTGCGCAGGCAATTCATTGCGTCAAACCAGCCTTCTTCAATTGTTACGACTAAAGCCGGTGTCATGTTAAAATCTTTATATTTAATTCCTTTGCCGACTATATATTTTATGGCTGCCATATCATTAACTATTGCCGCTTTATGTAAAATGGTACTTAGATTTTTTCCGTTTATTTTATAGCCTTTGGCTATCAAGTGTTTGATTACGTCTAAGTTTTGCGCTTCTGTAAGAACGTCTTGATCATATGCAAATTTATAAATAATATTATCTTTATCTGTTTCCGTTATTGTATAAGAACCGCTGTTTTCCATTTTTGTATTAATATCAGCACCTTTCTCAAGTAAGATGTCAATAATTTCAATATTTTGCATATATGCAGCTGCCATAATAGGGGCCCAATCGTTATCATTTCTCTTATTTACGTCCGCACCGGCAAGCAGAGCGTTGTAAATACCGCGCAGGTGCATTTTATTCGCCGCTTCGTGAAGCATTTTATTGGGGTCTTCTTTTTTAACGGGTTTGGCTTCTTATTCTTTTTGTTCGTTGCCTGCGGGCTGCATGGCGGGGGTGGGCTTTTCCAGTTTTGGCAAGGTCAGCTCCGCACGGTAAATATTAAATGCCGGCAGTAAAAACAGCAAAACAATAATAATTTTCATAAATTATCCTTTACAGCTGTTTTGCGTAACAAACGCCGTCTTGCGCTTTAATTATTTTAACTTTTTTTAGTTGAGAAGAAAGTTCTCCGCCCGGTATAAGCGCACGCTGGAAATTGGAAAGCACTCCGCTGACGCATCCGCTTGACTGAACGAAAGTTTCCGCCAAAAATTCTTGTTCGCTTCCGAGCAGGCTTTCTGCGGCGGCCCGCCTTAAAGCTTTGTCTTTTTCATGCAGAATCTCGGAACGGCGTTTAATTTCTTCCGGCGGAATCTGTTTAAGGGCGGCAGCTTTTGTGCCCTGCCTGGGCGAATAGCTGAAAACATGCAGCCCGGCAAAGCCTATTTTATCAAGGAAGGCTAAAGATTCTTCAAAGTTTTCCTTTGTTTCGGTGGGGTAGCCGGCAATAATGTCGCAATATAAAAAGATGTTTTTAAATTTGCTTTTTATGTATTGTACGCGGTTAAAATATTCCTGCGCGCCGTAATGACGGCCCATATCTTTAAGCACGGCTTCGCTTCCGCTTTGTAAAGGAAGATGCAGATAATTGCAGAATTTTTTGCCGCCTTTTGCCGCCGTTTCTATCAGCTTATCGGTAACGGTGTTGATTTCTATGGAAGAAAATCTTATGCGGAAGTCCCCTTCGGTTTTAAAAATTTCTTCAAGCAAATCTGCCAGATCCGCGCCGGTTTGAGGGCAGGAATAATTGCCTATGTTGATGCCCGTCAGCACTATTTCTTTATAACCGTTTTCTATAAGGTTTTTAATTTCCGCCAAAGCGACGGCTTTGGGTTTGGAAGTTTTTAAAGGGCGCGTATAAGGCACTATACAGTAGGAGCAAAAATTATCGCAGCCGTCTTGTATTTTTACGAAGGCTCTCGTTTTGCCTTCGTGGGATTTTACCGTCCAATCTATATCTTCGCCGAAAAGCGCTTTGCCCAAATCGGGTTTAAAAACAATTTCCGCAAAGGGGAAAATCTGCCTTATTTTTTCCGCGCCGGACATTGCGTAACAGCCCGTAACAACCAATCTGCAATGTGGATTATCGCGCTTTACCGCGCGTATCATTTTATTTGCGTCTCTGTCGGCTTTCGCCGTTACGGAGCAGGTGTTTAAGAGGCATAAATCGGCTTGTTTGTAATCGGGCGTAATTTCTGCTTTGGCGTTTTTGAATTTTTCCAAAAGGGCTTCGCTTTCCACTTGGTTTACGCGGCAGCCGAAGGTTTTTATAAATACTTTCATTGTTGAGCCGCCCAGCAGGCAACGGCCGCCGCGGTTTCCGCGCGCAGTATATTTTGGCCTAAAGTTACCGGCCTTATATTATATTTTTTGGCTAAAGCCACTTCTTCTTCCGCATAACCGCCTTCGGGGCCTATAAAAATTGCGGCTTCTCCGCCAAGGGCGTTAAGTTCGCTTAAAAGGGGCGTTTTCCGCTCGTCTTCATAGCAGATTAAAGCGGGAACGCTCAAATTTTTTACAGCGTCTTCAAAAGTAACGGGCTCTTCTATAATCGGGACGGAAGGATTCTCGCATTGTTTGCACGCGGCAAGAGCCAGCTGATTCCAGCGTTCGTGTTTTGTGGACCATTTTTTAAGCAAATCTTTTTCCGAATATCTTGATAATACCGGTACAAAACGGCTGACGCCCGCCTGAGTGCATTTGTCTATAATATCTTCCGCCGCGGCGCGCGCAACCGCGCTGAAGTATAAATGCACGGCCCGTTTTAAATGCGGGGCCGGCAAAGTTTTTATAATTTCGCCGCAGGCAGATTTATCGGTCAGCTGTGAGAGTATGGCCAAATATTTGTTTCCCTTTCCGTCAAAAACTTTTATTTCCGCGCCGGTATGTATCCGCGCCACTTTAAGGTGGCGGGCTTCTTCTTTTTGCATTGTAAAAAGATTTTTTTCTATTTCTGCTAAATATTGCGGCATAGGCTTAGTCCGGCAGACCTTGACAATTTAGTTTTAAACCGTCTTTCGTGCAGAGATTTATCTTGAAGCCGTTTCCCGTGCCGAAAGTGTTGGAATAAACCGGAGCGTTATTGCGGGCCGCTTTCTTTTGCGCGTGATAATCTTGAACGGCAAGATACAGATGACTGAAAGGAAGGTTGCACGCTCTCATATTGCGGGTGTTGTCCGTGGAAAGGAAAAACCGCCTCTTGCCGTTGCCGGTATCAATAGCCCTGCTGCGGAAATAGGCGTGCAAAACTTCTTCTCTGCATTTTGTCGCGTCAAGCAGGTAAACGAAATCCGAAGGGGAAACCTCATAATATCCTTGGGCCAGCAAAGCTTTTATTTTGTTTTCTATTTCTTTTTGCGTCGCCGGCAGCTTTTCCCCGGGCAGGTAATAAGATTTTTCCCCGCGCAGCATTTTTGTAAATGCGGTTAATCCGGCGTCGGTAAGATTGCCGGCGTTGTTGAAAATATCTTTGCCGGAAGCGTCCCTTGCCTTAAACAGCTGCGCCGGCGTTACGCCTTTGTTGATTAAAAAGTTTTTCGCGTCCGAAGACAGCTGCCTTATAAGTTCATTATAGCCGGTAATAGTCAGCATTTTGCGGACATATACTTTGTTGCTGTCCCTTTCTACAATAAAACCGTTTGGTATTTTGCCTTTAAATTTTTGGGAAAGATATTCTATGCCGCTGCCTTTTTCCGCGGTTATTATTTTTTTTAAAGTTTCTTTATCCTCCGCCGAGAAATTCTGCGCGACCGGATCTATTATATTGCGTTCTTTCATGGTGCGGAGGAGTTCTTCGTCGGTTAAAATATCGGGCTCAAGCGCGATAAGCCTTTCGCGGGAAACTATATTCGTAAAATCCACCGCGAGAGCTTTTTTGTAATAATCAACGGCCTTTTTTAAATTTCCGGCTTTTTCTTCGCAAATGCCCGTACCGACGAGCGCATTAATATTCGCCGGTTCGTATTTTAAAGCGGCTTGATAATATTTTTGCGCTTCTTTAAGATTGGCGCGGCGCATATAAATATCGCCCATTCTGGAATAAATATAAGCCCTGTAGGGGGATTTTTTCTCCAGCTGCGTCAAAGCGCGTTTAAAATTCTGCTCCGCGTTGTTGAACTTGCCCAAAATCATTTCGACCCCGGCCAAACTTATCAGCGCGTCTGAATTTTTCGGATCCGCTTTTAAGCATTTGATTAAAGTTTTCTCGGCCTGAGTATATTCCTTTTCGTTAAAATGTTCTTTGCTCCTGGCCAGGCAGGCGTCGCTTTTCGCTTCAAGCGGCATTACTGCAAAAATAGAAATAATTAAAGCGAAAATCAACTTCATAAACGGTTTCTCCATGTTTTAAAGAGGATAAGTAATTTTTCAATCTTATTTAACTTTATCTTTTTATCGCCCAAACGGCAAGGGCGCGCGATGAGCTTTTGCAAAATGGCTTTGTAAGTGTTGCCCATGGCTCTTGCCGGGAGCATGGCCTTAAAGTCCTCCTTAGGCAGAAGCTGTGAGGCCTGTATAAACAGTTCCTGCGCTTTTTGGGCTTCAAAAAACAGCAAGGCCCGGGTTCTGCGGTTGTCTTTCAGGAGGAGTATATCTTCCTCCTTCACGCCGAAAGAGTCCATATCCTGTCTGGGTATATAAATGCGGTTTATTTTTGCGTCTTCGGCGACGTCCCTTATTATGTTTGTAAGCTGTACCGCGTAACCTAAAGCGGCGGCGTATTTTTCCGTACGTTCGTTTTTGTAGCCGAATATGTGTATGCACATCAAGCCGACGGTGCCGGCTACGCGGTACATATACCATTGCAAATCGCCGAAAGTTTCGTAACGCACGGGCGTTTTTAAGTCGCGCTCGCAGCCTTCAATCAAATCTGCGAAGTATTCTTTGGGTATGTTGAAGCGTTTTACCGCGCCGGCAAGTTCCCGCCCGATATCCGTTTCTGCACTACCTGCGTAGAGATCGTCAAGTTCTTTTCTTAAATTTTTCAGCCTTTGCTCGGCATCGGGGTAATCTTCGTCCACGATATCATCGGCCAGGCGGCAAAAATCGTAGACGGAGCTAAGCGCGCGTCTTTTTTCTTCCGGCAGGAAGAAAAAAGCCCCTCCGAAGTTCGACTTCTTATAGGCGGGTGTATTAGCGCTCATTAATCAAATTTTACTAAAAAAATCTGTCAAATAACAGGAGTGCGCAATTTGGGGAATGTTTTTGTTTGCGCAAGCTTTTTTTAGGCGTTAAAAAACCCGGCTTTCGGGGCCGGGTTCTAGATTCAAAGCGGTGCGCTTAGTTTATTCTGTAGCCGTTGCCGTCTTTTACCCAGCCCGATGACTTGGCCACTTTTTCATAAGTGTCCTTTCTCTCTTCGCCGCCGGCCAGAACGACAAAATATTTACCCGCGCCGAATATCGTGCCGGAACTGTTTATGCTATATTTGAACTGGAACTCATATTCGTTGGGGGACCCTCTTCCGCATTTCATGGAAAGATAGGGACTTGTCCCGGACGCTTCAAGCGATATTGAGCAGGTGCCGTCGTCGCTTGTGGCCGTAGTGCCGCTTACCGTGTAGCTTTCCGGCAGGGAAACCGGCAGTTTTTTGAGGCTGTCGGGGAATTCGTCATTATAGCTGTAATATTGCAAGGCGGCGTCATATATGGGTTTAAGTTCGCTCATATTGCCTGCGACTCTGGTCCTTTCCACGGATACCATGTACTGCGGCAAAGCCACAGCGCCCAATATGCCTATAATTACAACCACCACCAACAACTCAAGCAAGGTGAATCCTTTTTTATTTTTTGACATTTTTTTCTCCTGTTTAAGCAAAGTTTATAAATTTGTTTCCGCGCCGGCTTAAAACGCTTGCCCGTGGGTTATTCTTCTTTGTGCGTTTCATATAAAGCTTTTATTTTAGGGAATTTCTTTTTAAAAGCTTGCACCACGCGCGGATCAAAAGAAAGCCCGCTTTGGCTTATTATAAATTGATAAGCTTTTTGAACGTCCCACGGCTCTTTATAACAGCGTTTCATACATAAAGCGTCAAACACGTCCGCTATTGCCACTATACGGGCTTCAAGCGGTATTTCCTCCCCTTTAAGACCCTGCGGATAGCCTGTTCCGTTGAATTTCTCGTGGTGGAAGAGGCTTGTTCTGTAAGCCAGTTTTAACAGGGTGGATTTTGCGTCTTCCAAGATCTTGCCGCCGTAAACGGTGTGCTTTTTCATGACGTCAAATTCTTCCGCGGTAAGTTTGCCCGGCTTTAACAAAATATTATCCGGTATTGCTATTTTGCCGATATCGTGCAGCGTACTGGCGTGCCTTATTGTTTCGGCGCGGGCTTCTTCCAGATTAAGGCCTTTGGCTATCAAATAGCTTACTTGACCGATGTTTTCAATATGGCGTTTGGTGTCGTCTTGGTCGCGGTACTCGGCGGTTATGGCAAGGCGGTAAATCGTTTCCAGGTTTGAAAGCTTCACTTCGTCGTAAAGCTTGGCTATTTCTATTTTGCCTGCGGCCAGATTGGCCATAAGTTTTAGGAGGCCTTCGTCTTTTTTTGAAAACGCTGTCGCGTCGTTTTTATTGCTTACCTGAAGTACGCCTATTGTAATGTTTTCCTTGTTTTTGAGCGGTACCGCCAAAAGGGAGTTGGTTTTAAAACCCGTAACCAAATCTATTTCTTTGGAAAATCTTTCGTCCGCATAAGCGTCGGGCAGATTAATGGTGTGGCCGTCTTTGCAGATCCTCGCGGCTATGCTCGTCCCCGAAAGAGGCAAATGTATTTCCGTGTATTCCAATCCTTTGCCGCTTGCCGTTTTGGACCATAACTCTTTTGCGTCTTCGTCCTTTATGAAAATAAAGCACCTTTTAACGCCCAAAATATGCGTTATTTGCTTTGCGGTAAGATCCAGCAATGCGTCGAGATTGGTTTCATGCGAAACCCTCCAGCCGAATTCCACCAGCAAATCCAGTTTGTCTTTATCGGTCGGCGTTTGAGCTTCAATCTTTGGCATAGAATACTTCCGGTATTTGGGATATGTGCAAAACTACGGGGCGCGGGTTTTGGCATTTGGCCAAAATTTCAAAAAGTTTTTTGTCCGCGTGCGAGCAAACTATAATACAATCCGCGCCGATATCGCAAAGGTTTTGCGCGCTTTGTTTTTTTACGGCGTCTTCCCCTTTTATTTTAACCCAATGCGCGGCCGCCGCCGGCGGCAATTCTTTGCTTTGAATACACTCTATCAAAAAAAGTTTTTTGGGGCAAATTAAAAGTTTGCGTATTTGTTCGGTAAAGAGTTCGGCGTTTAAGGCGACGTCGCTTTGGCAGACAATGATTTTTTTAAAAGGGATATCGCCCTTAAATTTTTTGACGGGGCGCATATATTCCGTAAGGAATTTTGCGCGGCTTTCCAACGGGGCGAAATCTTGCCCGAACAAAGAAGCTTTTTTAAGCACGGCGTAAGCTTCCCAGCCGTCTGTCACTATCGGCGTATCCGGCGAGTTCTGCGCGGTTTTAAGCAGCGCGGAAAGGGCTTTTTTAATTTTTTTTATGTCGGCGGAAAAATAAGAAACTTCCAAACTCATCGCGGAAAAATCCGCTTCTGCTTTAAAGCCGGAAGAATTTACAATATCCAAAATGTTTTTTACTTGGGAAGAAGCATAAAAAGACGGCGCGAAGATAATTTTTTTATCCGCGTCTTTTTGTTTTTTAAGAGCGTTTTTAATTTTAAGTTTCGCCGCGGCGATGTAAAAAAATCTGAGCAGGCGAGAGCCTTTTGTTTTTGAGGGGCCGCCCAAAGCGTTGCCGAAGGAAAACATTAAATCCGGTACGGGCGTTTTAGGCGGGCAAAAAGACGTGCAGGAGCCGCACATAAAACAGGAACGGACGGAATTAAGCATATCCTTTCTGTCTTGTTTTGCCGTCAGTTTCTTTTCAAAGAAAAATCTTAAAAGCTGCGCCCGCCCGCGCGGGGAATAGATCTCGCTCTTTAAAGCCCTGAAGCTTGGGCATTTTTGCAGGCACGCCCCGCAGCGCGTACAGGTGCGTGCGGCTTGTTCTTCGTCAAAGGGGCCCTTGTTTTTTATGAGGAAGTTCAATCGGCTTTCCCGCGGGTATTTCGCCGGTGCGGGCGGCAGTTTGGCGTATTTAATTTTCATGCGGAGCTTCCTCAAAGTAAAACGGATTAAGAATATTGTTTGCGTCCAGCGCGGATTTTAACTTCCTTTCAACGGCTTTTGGCCGCCACGGCGCAAAAGCCGCAGGCTTTGCCGTTTTAGGTTTGAAAGGCAAAAGCCTTATCGTCAATGAAGTTACTATGCCGTAAGCTCCGCGCGAGCCCGAAAACAGCGCGGCCAAGTCGTAACCGGCGGTGTTTTTGACGTATTTGCCGCCGTATTGTATAAAAGTTCCGTCGGGCAAAATTACGTCCAGTGCGGTAACGTAATCTTTAAGTTCCGGCGAGTTTTTTGAGCAAAACTCTCCGCCCAAACTGCCTTTGCCGGGCGCAAACGGCAGAAAAAGATTTTCTTTTTCCAGTTCTTCGGCCAAATGTTTTACGTTTATACCGGGTTCGGCCGTAAGAGTATAATTTGTTTTGTCCACTTCAATTATCTTGTTTAAATTTTTTAAACTCAGATTGTTTTTGCCTTTAAGTTTTATTTTTGTGTTAAGCCCACAGAGGTTTAAAACGGTTTTTTCCGCATTGGCTTTTTTAACGGTTTCGATTAAATATTTTATTCGCTCCGGCGGGGTGAGGATTTTTTGGGAAACGGAAGCTATCGGCAGAACTTTATCCGGGTTCGCCAGATTTTTGGGATCCAAAGCTTGTTTGATTTTCCTAAAGCAATTTAAAGTGCCGGCGTCAAACATCATCGCCATTACGGCGCGTTTTTCCACGCCGATGCCGTGCTCCGCGCTGATTGTGCCGGCGCAAAGGCATACCGCCGTGTGTATTTCCTTGACGGCTTTTTTTATTTTTGAAAGTTCGTATAAATTGTTTTCGTTAAAGGCTATATTAGGGTGCAAATTTCCGTCGCCGGCGTGGAATACTATGCCCGCTTTAAGCCCGTATTTGGCGAAAATTGTTGAAATTTCCGTTATTATGCGCGGCAAATCTGAGCGGCTTACGGCGCAATCCAAGGAAATAAGCCCCGTTCCCAAGCTTGCCAAGGCCGCCGCGGCCGCCAGTCTGCTTTGCCATAAAGCTTTGGCCTGTTCTTCGTTGTCGGCCGATTTCGCGCCGAGAGCTTTTCTTTCGGAGCAGAATTTCAAAACTTTTTCGGCTTGTGCGGCAAGTTCGCTTTTTTTGCCGTCAAGTTCTATTATCAGCAGGGCCCCGGCTTCAACATCCGTTTTGGCGGCTTTTAAAGTGTGGAAGTCCATCGCTTCAAGCGCGGAGGGTATTATACCTGCGGAAATAATATCTTTTACGCACAGCATGGTGCTTTGCAAATCCGGGAAAAATGCCAGTATGGTTTTTTTATATGGGTTTTTCGGTTTTATTTTTACCCATAATCTTGAAGCAAGCCCCAAAGTGCCCTCGCTTCTTACAAGCAGGCCCAAAAGATCGGGGCCAGGCGCGGCCTTATCCAAAAGCAGAGTTTCGCCGTCGGGCAAAATAAATTCGGCTTTTAACAGATTGGCGGAAGTCGCCCCGTATTTTAAGGTTTTGGGTCCGCCTGCCCCTAAAGAGGCGTTGCCGCCAACGGTGGAAAATTCCTTGCTGGCCGGGTCGGGCGCGTAAAAGAAGCCGAGTTTATCCAAAGCTTTTTGTAAATTTCCGTTTACGGTCCCGCATTGAACGCGGGCGTATTTTTCTTCCGTGTTGATTTGTTCTATTTCGTCCAAATGGTTAAGATTCAGTATAACGCCGCCTTTAATGGCTACGGCTCCGCCGTCGTGATTGGTGCCGGCGGCGCGCGGGACGAAAGGTATGTTAAAAGAATCTAAAATTTGTATAAGTTTCGGCAGTTTGGAAATATCTTTAATTTCCAAGACGGCGTCCGGCAGGCTTTTGACCGGGCTTCCGTCGAAACTGTTAAGCAGCAAAGCCGTTTTGTTTGTAAGAGTGTCGCGCACGCCTAAAAGCTTTTGTACGGCTTTTTTGGCTTTGTCAAATCTGTTAAGTTTAATCATTAATATTACTATTATAGTATTTACATTGGTATAATTAAAATATGGCAAAAAACAAACTCCGCAAGGTTTATGTTATAGGGGATGCCCACGGCGATTATTATTCTTTCAGCGCGGTTTTGATTTCAGCCGGTCTTATGGACCCGGAGCTTAACTGGTGCGGCGGCAAAGCCACGCTTGTGCAGATAGGCGATATTTTAGACCGCGGCGACAGCCCCCTTGAAATAGACCGCCTTCTTGACGTGCTTGCCTTGCAGGCAAAGAAGGCCGGGGGAAGAGTTGTCAGGCTTGTAGGCAATCACGAGCTTGAAATTTTAAGGAAGAACTATTTTATAACTTCCCTGCCGTACTTCCAGATTGAGGCGTTCCGCAAGAAGCTTATAAGGGGTATTCTTTCGGGCGCGTGGCAGGCGGCTTATGCGGCCAGGAATTATTTGTTTACGCACGCCGGCGTTTGCGACGGGCTGTATCCCGTTTTGAAGGAAGAAATCGGCCTTAAAAAGCCAAGCCTTTCCAAAATAGCCGATCATATAAACGACGTTTTTTACGACGCCGTCAAAAACGATTCTTATAATCACGAGATTTTTAACGTAAGCCGTTTGCGCGGGGGCAAAGACAGATACGGCGGCATTTTTTGGGAGGATTTATCTTCTTTGATAAGCGAACATTCGTATATGCCCTATAAACAAGTGGTCGGGCACACGAGGACGGGGCGGATAGTACGCAGCGAAGACGGGAAAATTCTGGCCGTTGACGTCGGTATGGAAAAAGTTTTTGCCGGTAAATTTGAATATTTGGAATTTAACGCCGAGGGGCAGCCCGAGGCGGTCGGAGTGGAAGAATGAAAAACGATAAAGAAGCATGCCGTTTGTTCGGCGAACTTAACGATACTCTTTTTGCTTTGCTCGGGCCCGGCGGATGCCAATGGGATAAAGCGCAGACGCATGAAAGCCTTATCAAAAACCTGCGCGAAGAAAGCCAGGAAGTGATTGACGCAATAGAAAATAAAGACGACGAAAACCTTTGCGAGGAGCTGGGCGACGTCCTTTTGCAGGTGGTTTTCCACGCCGCGATAGCGGAAGAGCAAAACAGATTCAGCATAAGGGACGTAATAAACGGCATAAACCAAAAACTTATACGCCGTCATCCGCACGTTTTCGGCGGGGAAAAGGCCGCCAGTCCGGAAGAAGCCCTGGCTTTATGGAAAGCCGCCAAGGCCAAAGAGAAAGCTTTGAAAGCGGCAAAAAAAGAGAAATAGATAAATGAAAACCGCAAAACTTGTTTCCGTTTTTGCTTTATGTTTTTTGTGCGCGGGCTGGGCTTTAGGCCAAGGCTTTAACGCAGGTTCGGTTTATCCGATGGAATTTTCCATATACGGCGGGGTTGCATCTTCCGACGCGGAAAAAGATATCAACGGAGTTAAAACGGATTTCGGCGGGGGAGGTTTTTCCGCCGGTTTTACGGGGCTTGGGTTTATAAACGATTATTTGGCCGCGGGGCTTGATTTCAGCTATTTAAACAACGGCTACGGGAAAAGCATTGATTTGGACGGCGTAAATACTGATTTCCGCATGGAACGGTACAGACCTCTGTTTTTAACGAAAGTTTATTTGCTTGCGCCGTCAAAATCAAAAATTTCCATTTACGTTCCGCTCGGCGCCGGGCTGGAGTTCGCCCGCATAACAAAAAGAATAAAGCATAATAACGACGATAAACAATATGACACTTTGGCCGGTTTCGCCCTGTCCGCCGGCTTGGGGGCGGAAATTAATTTTTACAACAGCACGTTTGTCGCTTTTGAGGGCAGATATAACTGGGCTCGGTTTATAGGTTCAAACGATTATGACCTTTCCCATGCGGGCGGTTTTGCGGCCGCGGTCAAATTCGGAATACGTTTTGACTCCAATTATGACTTTTGGGATTGACCTACCGGTTTCGTAAAAACTTTCTTCAGCAGTTCATAAACTTTTTTATTGCCGTTGCTTTTGGCGTATTGCAAAAGCGCTCTTGTGTCGGGCACATTTGCGCCGCCTTGCAGAAGCAGTATCGGCACTCTTTCATTGGGGTTCTTGTTTGCCGCCGCCATAATTACGCTGGTGCCTTTTGAATCTACGGCGTTTACGTCCGCACCGGCTTCTATCAAAGCTTGTATCGCCGGAAGATTTTTATTTGTAAGCACCGCAGTCATTAAAGGAGTGTCGCCGTTGTTGTTCGTGCCGTTTACGTCTGCGCCGGCTTCAACCAAAAGCTTAATCGGCTCTGCGGTTTTGCTGAAAGCCGCAGCCAGCATAAGCGCGTTGAACTGCCCTTGCATTAAAGCTTCCAAGTTGAGTTCTTTTTCTTTTTTAAGTTCTCTTTTTAATGCGGATGCGTCGCTTTTCCTTATTGCGGACACAAGCACTTTATTGTTAAACCAAATTGAAGAATCGTTTTTGTCGTTGGCGTTTTTGCGCGCGGAAACTTCGGCGTTGATTTCCCCTATCAGTGCGTTGTAAACTTCTTTATTGGGGTTTTGCGCGGCAAAATCCAAGGCGTGGCCCTCATCAAGTTTATTTTTGCTTTTCTTAAACAAAGCCAAGGCTATTTTGGGTTCTTCGTTATTTGCCGCCGCCGTTAAAAGGGCCGTAAAACCTTGCCTGTTTTTTGCGTCTATATTGGCTTTGTTTTCCAGCAGGAGCTCGATTATTTTAGGGTCTTTGGAATATTTTGCGGCGGTTATCAGCGGGGTGTCGCCGGGAATATTTTTGATGTTTACTTCCGCGCCGGATTTTATAAGGAATTCTATTAATTTAATGTCTTTGTTTTCTTCTATAAGTTTAAACAGCAAAGAGGAGCCTTCCCTGTTATATCCGGCGTTTATTTCCGCCCCGGCTTTAATCAAAGCGGTAATGTTTTCTTGTTGGTCCGGACGGTTTTCCGCCGCGGCCATAAGCGGAGTGCTTGCGTCCTTCGCGCGGATATTTGGGTCGGCCTTGGCTTTAAGCAGGGCCGTAAGCCAAGCTCCGTCGCCTTGTTCGGCGGCTTTGTAAAGCATGGTTTTGCCGTTTTCGTCGCGCGCGTTTAAATCGGCCCCGAACTTTGCGAAAATGAAAAGCTTTTTGGGATTTTTATCTTCTTCCAGCAGGGAAGCCGCGTCTTTGTCTGAAGAAGGATCTTTTGCGGCAAGGTCGGTACGTGCGGCGGATGAGGCTATTTGTTTAAGGTCGCCGGAAGCCAAAGCGTTTTTAAAAACTTTGCTGTTATACCAAGGTATTTTGACCGTATATCCTATTTTATCTTTAAGCAAAGCCTGAACGTCTTTGTCGGAAAAATTTATGTTTGAAGTTACAGCCCGGCGGAAAGCTTCGCTTTCTCTGCCTTTTGCGCCTGCCGCGAGCAGTAAAAGCGGCACGTTTTTGTTTTTGTTTTCCGAGGCCGCCAAAATAAGGGGCGTCTTCCCGGAGGGATCGGCCCTTTCAATGTCCGCGCCCGTCATTAATATCAGTTTGGCTATATTCGGGTTGATATTATTCTTTGCGGCCAAAAGGAGCGGCGTATATCCTTCTTTATTTGCGTCTTCGGCGTTTACTCCGGCCTCAAGCAGAACTTTTATTATTTGGGCGTCGCTTGTGTTTTTTACGGCCAAAGTTAGGGGCGTTTCGCCGTTTTTGTCCTTGCCTTTTACGTCTATGTTTGAGGTGTAAAGATATCCGCTGACGGAGTTGAAATCCGAAATCAGCAAAGCCTTTACAAAAGCCTGGTTGTTATACCAAGCCTGATTTTTTGTTTCGGAAGAACAGCCCGTCAACAAAACTAAATTTAAAAGCAAACAGAACGTAAGAAGGCGTTTCATAAAACCCCCTTTATTGTATTATACCGCCGCCCAAGACGATATCCCCGTCATAGAAAACCGCGCTTTGTCCCGCCGTTACGGACATTTGCGGCTCGTCAAAAGTGATTTTTACTTTGCCGTCTTCAAGCGGTTTTACCGCGGCCGAAGCGGGTATATGCTGGCGTCTTATTTTTACGAGGCATTTTATTTCATTCTCCGGCTTGCTTACTGAACACCAGTTAACTTTATCCGCAACAAGCTCGGAAGAAAATAAATCTTCTTTGTAACCGGCTATTATCTGATTGTTTTTTACGTCTATTTTGACGACGTAAAGCGGCCTTTCGCTCCCTCCGCCGGTAAGGCCTTTTCTTTTGCCTATGGTATAGTTCCATACGCCTTGGTGTTCGCCCAAAACTTTGCCGGTTTTATCTACGATTTTACCCGGTTTCGGTTCAAATTTAAGGATGTCGTTGTAATCGCCGCAGTAAAAATCCTGACTGTCGGCTTTGTCGGCGACGGGCAGATTGTATTTAAGGGCAAGGCTTCTTATTTCCGGCTTGGTGTAAGAGCCCAGCGGGAACAGAGTTTGCGAAAGTTGTTCTTGCCCTAAGCGGTAAAGGAAATAGCTTTGGTCTTTATTGTCGTCTTTGCCTTTTCTAAGCCGCCAAAGTTTGGAATTTTCGTCAAAATCTATTACGGCGTAATGGCCGGTGGCGAATTTGTCAAAGTCAATTCCGTTCCTGCGCGCGCTTTTTGGCAGCGCGCCGAATTTTACATAGCTGTTGCACCATATGCAAGGGTTGGGAGTGCGGCCCGCTTTGTATTCGTCTTTAAAATTGCCCAAGACTATTTGTTTATATTCTTCGCGGCAGTCTATAACTTTAAAAGGTATTTTAAGGAAGTCCGCCACTTTTTGGGCTTCGGCGATATCTTCCTCCTCCGGGCCCAAACAGGCGTGGCCGGAAACTTTCGGGGCCGGCATGGATTCGTCCCAAATGGACATAATCGCCCCGATAACGTCATAGCCCCGCTCCTTTAAGAGGAGAGCCGCCATGGCGGAATCCACTCCGCCGCTTAAACCTACCAAAACTTTTTGCATAAGAATATTCTATCAATTTTAGGGCCGCGAACCGCAAAAACGCGTAATTTTGTATAATAAAATAAAGGCGGCGACGCCTTTTAAACCGAATTAAGCCGGCCTTGCGCTTTGCAGTAAAAGCGTAAATGGCTATTTCCCGCTTTTTTTGGTAAAATTATATTACTATGTATTCAATAATAGAAACAGGTGGAAAACAGTACTGGGTAACCCCCGGTCAAAATCTGCAGGTTGAAAAACTGGAAGCCGAAGTCGGCGCTACCGTAGAGCTTAAAGCTTTGTGGGCCGCTGAAGCCGAAGGTACCTCGTCAGATGCCAAAGCGGCCAAAACCGCCAAGGTCACCGCTGAAGTCGTAAGACATTTACGCGGTCGCAAGATTATTGTTTTCAAGAAAAGACCCAAAAAAGGTTATGAAAGAACCATGGGCCACAGACAAAATCTTACAGAAATCAAGATTAAAGAAATAATCTTATAACCGGCTTTAAGCCAAGAATAGGTGAATAACAATGGCACATACAAAAGCACAAGGTTCCTCCTCAAACGGAAGGGACAGTCACGGTCAAAGGCTTGGTGTTAAGAGATACGGTTCACAGTTCGTGAACGCCGGCGAGATTATTCTTAAACAGCGCGGCACCAAAATATTGCCGGGCAACAACGTCTCCAAAGCCAGCGACGACAGCCTCTTTGCCAGAGTTTCGGGTATTGTTACATTCGAATGGGCTAAAAAGGGCAAACAGCAAGTTTCTGTTTATCCCAAAGAGGAAGCTAAAAAATAAACTTTTTTAGTTTGGTTAAAAGCGGAGGGCGTAAAAGCTCTCCGCTTTTTTAATGGCTTTTATATAAACAGTTTGGCGCGGCGTAACGCCCCCGTACGTTTGCGCGGGCTTGATAATATGCCGTATGTACTATAAAATTTATAAAAGGTAAAATATAATAAATCACAATACAGAGGGCCAAAAGTCATATGCAGGCGAATAATTTTTTAGACAGAGTCAAAATTTACGTAAAAGCCGGGAAAGGCGGCGACGGATGCCTTTCGTTCAGAAGGGAAAAGTTTATTGAATTCGGCGGCCCCAACGGCGGAAACGGCGGGCGCGGCGGCGACGTTTATTTGCAGGCCGAACCCAATCTTACCACTTTGCAGGAGCTTGCATATAACCCTCATATAGAGGCCGGCAACGGCGCAAAGGGCGGCACTTACAATAAAACCGGCGAAGACGCCGAAGATAAAGTTATATTGGTGCCTTTGGGCACCGTCGTAAAACAAGACGGCGTTACAATAGCAGATTTAACTTTGCCCGGCCAGCGCGCTTTGGTGGCCCGCGGCGGCAGAGGCGGCAGAGGCAATCAAAGTTTTAAGACTCAAACCAATACCGCCCCGAGAATAGCCGAAAACGGCCAGCCCGGGGAAGAAGTTACTCTTATTTTGGAACTTAAAGTTTTGGCCGACGTCGGATTGGTTGGTTTCCCCAACGCCGGGAAGAGCACTTTCCTTTCGGCCGTATCGGCGGCGCGCCCCAAAATAGCGGATTATCCTTTTACCACTTTAAACCCGAATTTGGGGATATGCACGCATAAAGGCAAAAGCTTTGTCGTGGCCGATATCCCCGGCATTATCGAGGGCGCCAGCGACGGCAAAGGGTTGGGGCATCAGTTTTTAAAACACATAGAACGCACGCGCGTTTTGGTGCATATGACGGACCCTCAGGGCTTTGACGGTTTGGACGCTTTAAAATCAATTAAAGTTATTGAAGACGAACTTAAAAACTTCAGCAAAGAACTTTATAAAAAACCAAGGATTTTGGTAATAAACAAAGCCGATATAGAAGGTGCGGAAAAAGTGTTTGAAAAAGTAAAAAAGAAATACGCCAAAATGCCGGTATTTCTGATTTCCGCCGCGGCGGCGCAGGGAATAGGCAAGGTTTTGGACGAAATAATAAAAATATTGGCCAAGAATCCGATTGTCGCCCCCAAAGAGATAAAAACCGCCGGGCCGGCGATTCACGCCGTTGCGCCGATGTTTACCGTTACTCGTTTGGATGAAGACCGCGTACAAATAAGCGGGAAAAAGATAGAAGAATTCATTTCGATGACCAATTTTTCCCAGCCGGAAGCGGTGCAGCGTCTGCGCGGCATATTTAAAAAGATAGGTTTGGAAAAAGCCTTGCTTAAAGAGGGTGTAACCGACGGCAGCGTAATAGTTGCCTGCGGCAAAGAATTTGAATGGAACGGAAGCGAAGTGGATGAGGAAGTTTCCGCTTTGCCCGATAGAATCGGCGGATACAAACGCCGCGAAACCAAAGCCGAGCGTCTTGCCAAGCGCAAAGCGCGCCGCGCGGCCAAATCCGGGGACTGACGGAGGAATTTATGCAGCTTGCCGAAAAAGCCGTAAGACATTATTTTGATTTTAAAGGCCGCGCCGGGATAAGGGAATTTATTTTGGCGCATATAATGATAGCCTTGGTAAACGTCTGTTTGCTTGCGGTGTTGCTGGGGCTGGCCTTTTTCGGCAATTTTACGGTTTCGGTTTTAAGCGGACCGGCGGCGTCGGCTTCTTTTTTGGATTGGGCTCAGACGGGTATCAGCGTGATTATGCTTTTTTCAATAGGGCTTGGCATAGCCGCCATAGATTCCCGCCGTCTGCACGATTTGAATATGACTTCCTGGTGGCTTGTGGCGGCGGTTTGCGCGCTTGTTCTGTTAAACATTTACGGATTTTTCACTTTCGCCACTTATCTGCATTTGTTTTTTATAATATTTTTGCTTTTTCCCGCCGATAAACGCGCCAACCGCTACGGCCCAGCACGCGTGGCTGTCCTTAGCGAAAACGACGACTGATTAATTATCCCAATTTTTACAGGAACAAGCTTACTATGCTTTCGGCGCGGGCGTTCATTTTATTGCGAAGTTCCAAAGTGGCGTCGTCCCAGCCGACCAAATGCAAAGAGCCGTGCGCGGCCAAGACCGCGTTTTCAAACAAAGCCGAATGCTTTTGTTCCGCGGCCTGCCTTTTGGCTTGGGCCGTACATACGAATACGTCTCCGAAAGGGCCGCCCGTTTTTTTGTCAAAAGGATAATTGAAAGAAATAACGTCGGTTACGTAATCGTGCCCTATATAGGAACGGTTGATTTGGTGGATTTCCTTTTCCCCGACAAAAATTATGTTGACTTCCCCTTTAAGGGAAGCCGATTTGCCCAAAGCCTTCAAGACTATATTTTTATATACGGAAGTTTTGCGGTAATATTTGGGTATTTCGGGGCGGTAAAAAACGTTTATTTGCATTTTTTCTCCCACTTGTCATAGGCTTGTATTATTTCTTTGACCAAAGGATGGCGCACTATGTCGGCGTTTTCAAACTCAAAGAAGCCTATCTGAGGAACCTTTCCCAAAATCTTTTTAACGCTTATAAGCCCGCTTTGTTTGGAAGAGGGCAAATCTATTTGCGTTATGTCGCCCGTTACTATTATTTTTGAGTTAAGCCCCATACGCGTCAGGAACATTTTTATTTGTTCCGGGCTGGCGTTTTGCGCCTCATCCAAAATAATAAAAGCGTTTTCAAGAGTGCGGCCCCTCATATAGGCGAGGGGGACTATTTCTATTACGGCGGCGTCCCTCAAAGCGTTGAACCTTTCCGCGCCGAGCATGGCTTGGAAAGCGTCATAAACCGGCCTGAGGTACGGGTCTACCTTTTCATTGATGTCGCCCGGCAGAAAGCCCAACTTTTCCCCGGCTTCCACTATCGGGCGGGTTACGACTATTTTACCGGTCATGCCCAGCTGCAAAGCCCTTAAAGCGCAGGCGGCCGCTAAAAAAGTTTTCCCCGTGCCGGCCGGGCCCGTGCAGATTATAAGGTCGCGGTCCCAAATAAGTTTTATGTATTCGTTTTGGTTTTGCGTGCGCGGTTTTACCGGGGACGCGTGCGCCGGGCGGAACACCACCCCGCCCGCAAAAGGAACTTTTTCTTCTGCGGAGGCGTTCGGCGCGGGCGGAACTCTCAGGATGTCTAAATTCTTTTGGATTTTGGCGTAAGCTTTGTCCACGCGAGAATGCAAACCGTTTAAAGAAAGTTCCGCGTCGCCGTTTTCGTCGTCGTAGCTTATGGTGACGGTTATTTTAAACTCTTTTTCCAGGGCTTTTAGATTTCTGTCCTGTACGCCGAGTATGGCGTAAATTTCGTCTTTGTTTAAAAGTTTTATCTTTTTTATCACAGAAATTTAGTCCTTCCGCGCGGTATTACGACTATGCCCGAAGGGTCGATATAGTAATTTTGTATATCTTCCTCATGGTTAAGGCCTATTTTGCTGCCGGCCTCTATATTGTTGAAGCGGTCCATAATAGTCTTTTTTATGCGGCAGTTTTTGCCGATTACGCAGGAGTCCATAATTATGCTGTCTTCAATTACCGCGCCCTCCATAACGACGACATTGCTGGCCAAAACGCTGTTTTTGATTAAAGTTTTGGGGTGTATTACGCAGCCGTTGCTGAGCATACTGTTTTCAACCGTCCCGCCGAGATAAGACGTAGGCGGAAGATTATGCACGGAAGTGTTTATCGGCCAGTAGGGATTGTTTAAATCGAATTTGGGTTTTTCCCCCAAAAGATCCATATTTGCCTGCCAATAGGCTTCTATCGTGCCGACGTCGCGCCAATAGCCCTGCTCCTCATAAGGCCTTAAACCGGCAAGTTTGTCCGAGGGAAAATCATAAGCGAAAGTTCTGTGCGATTTAAGTATTACTGGAATGATGTTTTTGCCGAAATCCAATGAAGGAATATCGCAGTATTTTTGCTGCAATATTTTCAGCAGGACGTTCTTGTCAAAAATATAATTGCCCATGGAAATATACGCGCTTTTGCTTTTGCCCGGTATCGGGTGCGGGTTTTTCGGTTTTTCTTCAAAATCTATAATTCTGTTGGTGTCGTCAACGGCCATTACGCCGAATGCCGAAGCTTCTTTCAAAGGAACCACATTGGCTGCAACCGTAACGTCCGCGCGGTTTTTGATATGGAAGTCTATCATCTTGGAAATATCCATTCTGTAAATGTGGTCCGCGCCGAAAATCACAACCAAATCCGGATTAAAATCGTTTATAAGGCTGATGTTTTGGCGTATGGAATCGGCCGTGCCTCTGTACCAATGTTCGCCTAAACGCATTTGCGGGGGCACCACCGTCAGGAAGTGATCCCTGCTGATGCCCTGCGTGGGCCAGCTGGTTCTTAAATACTCAATTAAAGACTGCGATAAATACTGCACCAATATATAGGAAGAAAATATATTGGAATTGACGAAGTTTGAAAGAACGAAATCTATAATCCTGTACTTCCCGCCGAAAGGAACCGAAGGTTTGGATCTTTCTTTAGTCAGCGGGAAAAGCCTTTCCCCTTTTCCGCCGGCCATAATCATGCCCAGTACTCTCATAAATAAAGTTCTCCTTAATTTTGTTTAAGCCGCCGGCCCAGCCGGAGGTTTTAAATTTTATTTTGCAAAGCTTCAAAAGCGGCCCATGTCCAGGGAAGCTTTTGTTTAAAAATCTTTTCTATGGCTTCGGCGTAAACGCGGATTTCGTATTGGGCGTGTCCGTCGGCCCTTAAGGAAATAAAGTTAAGCAAACTTCTCGCGTTGACCGTCCAGTAAAACTGCGTGTACTGGCTTACGGGCAAAAGGCCGCGCGCCATTTCCTTGGCGACGCCGGCTTTAAGCAGCCGCTGATAAGCCCGGTAAGAAGCTTCAATGCTGTCTATATAGATTTTTAAAAGGGTTTCATTGTCAAGATCTTTGCTGGCCAAAGAGCCTTGTTTGTTGTGCGTATCCTGCACTCTGAACTCGGAAGGAATATAAAATTCGTCTTTGACTTCCGTATATCTTGCGCTGACTTCGTTATAAGAGGCTATTCTGTGCCTCATCCACTGCCTTGCCACGAAAATGGGGCATTTTATATGGAATTGGAATGTGCAATGTTCAAAAGGGGAAAGGTGTTTGTGCTCCATAAGATATTTTATGAGGGCTTTGTCTTTTTCTTCGCCTTTGCTTACCCCGCCGAAAGAAACCCTCGCGGCGTTGACGGTTCTTAAATCGCTGCCCATAAAATCTATAAGTTTAACAAATCCGTGATCCAAAAGGCTGATAACCTCCTCTTGTACGGGCTGGGGGCAAGTTGTGTTCATAAAAATCTCCTGAAAGTTAAATATGTAAAATCGGGTAAAGAATAAATCTTCTTTAATCTAATATATTAAATATTGTCCGCCGCGTAAACCGCAAGCGCGCCTTTTTTGTCAAAAGCCAAAGGCAGTATAAGAACATCTTTGAAAGGGCCGAAGTCCCCTTGCTTCATATCGTAAACCGGCGCGGGCAGCGTAAAAACTTTATACTTGGCGAAGTTCGCTCCCAGCCATTTAAGGAAATACAAATTCGCGTTTTTGGCGGATTTGTCGTTTTGCAAAGCCGCTATAAAAAGGTTTTGCTTTTCCCCGCTTGTAAATACGGCCAGCGGAGTATACAGGTTTTGTTTGACTCCGCTGAAATTGAAAGTATTTGGCGAAAAGGCAAAATCTCTGCCGCTTTCGTTTAAGGAAAAATCTTTTGGTTCGTCAAACCCGGCCCTTATTTTGCCGTTGGCGGTTATATAGACGGGCGTTAATATGCCGTCATTTGTTAAGTCCGCCATATTAAAGCCGAAAATCGCGTTTAATCCTCGGACGTTAAGCTCCTGCCCGGATTCGTATTTTTTGTTTTTAAACTCCAGCTTGGCGGGTTTGCTTAGATAATATTTTGAACCGATTTTGACGATTTTTTGCGTATATAAAACCCGCGGCCTGTTATAAGGGGCTATGCCTTGGACCAGGCCCTCAAAAACTTTGCCGGCTTTAAGGCCTCCGTCTTCCAGACTTAAAGGAATTACGTTAAAACTTTCGTCCGCAGGATTAAAAACCGTAACGAACAATACCGCCGCGCCGGAATTTTGCAAATCGCCGCAGTCCAAAGCCAAAATGTTTTTGATTGCGGCTACGTTATATCGGGCTTCTTCTTTAAGTTCGCGTTTATCGCCCAGGGAAAATACTTTTACGCTGTTGCCCTCTTTAAAACTTAAAGCGATTTCGTTTTTGCCGTCGCCGTCAAAATCGCATACGGCCGCAAAACGGGGGGAGGCCTCCATAGGCGAACTTTGCCAGAGCGGCTTTAAAGAGTTTTGCTCAGGAAATTCCCCGTCAAGGAACAGCGGCATCTTGGCCCGCGCGGCCTTGCTTGTAAATTCCGCGCAGGAACCCGCAACATCTATATTTTTATCTAAAAAGCCTATCGCGTAAAGATCTTTGGTTTTTACTACTTTCCCGGCGACTCTTTCGCCCTCTTCCCTTCCAAGCACTTTTCCCGTTTTCGGGTTGGTAATTTCCACGCCGGGGAGGATAACTTCAAAAAAGTCCCCTTCCTGCGGGAATCTGCTCATGGCGGAAACGTCAAAATAAACTTTCCTTCCCTCTTGTTTTACGACGTCCGCGTATTGCGCCGAAGCATTTAGGCACAGCGTTATAAAAAATAAGGAGAAAAGCGTTTTTTTGAAGGGGATTTGCATAGGATTATTCTAACTTATTTGCTTGTTAAATAGAAAGGTTAATTTGCTAGAATTTATATATATGGAAATAAGGCAAGCGGCTATATTTTTTAATCCTGAGCGCGAAAGCTGCGCGGCTGCCGGGGCTTTGTTTGCAAAAGCTGCGGAAAAGGCCGGGATTAAACATTATTTCCCGGATTACGCTCTTTCTTTAAGCGACGTTTTGCCGGATACGGATATAATTTTTTCCGTAGGCGGCGACGGCACAATATTAAAGACGGCGCGCGCCGCGGCTGAAAAAGGGATAAAAATACTTGGGATAAACGCTGGCCATTTGGGCTTTTTGGCCTCGGCCGAAGCCGGTTTGAATTTTGAAAATTTACTTGAAGAAATCAAAAACGACAATTTTATATCCCAGCGCAGGATGATGCTTAAAGCTTCGGTAATCCGCAAAGGCGAGGAAGTGTTTTTCTCCTCGGCTTTAAACGAAGCCGCCGTAAAAGCGGTTTCACCCAGGAGCATTACTTTGCTGGCGGAGTATTCTTCCCAAGCTATTAAGGAATATACGGCTGACGGCATTTTGCTTTCCACGCCGACAGGCTCAACGGCTTACAACCTTGCCGCTGGGGGACCGATAGTGGAACCGAGTTTGGACGTCTTTATACTTACGCCTATTTGCCCTCACACTTTAAACCAAAGGCCGCTTGTTCTGCCGGGATCGGGCGAAACGCGCATAAAAGTCATTTCCGACAAGAGCCAGTCGGCTTCGGTCCTGAGTTTGGACGGACAGGTAAACTTCCCTCTTGACTGCGGCGACGAGATAATTTTAAGCAAATACGGCAACGGGATAAATGTGCTTTTCCCTAAGGATTATGATTTTTTCAATATACTCAGCATAAAGCTTAAATGGGGCGGAAGATAATGCTAAAAACCATAGAAATTAAAGATTTTGCGATAATTTCCTCCTTAAAGCTTGCTTTCGGGCCGGGGCTGAACGTGTTTACCGGGGAAACCGGCGCGGGCAAATCCATAGTAATAGAAGCTTTGGGCTTTTTGCTCGGCGCGCGCGGCGACAGCGGCATTATAAAACAGGGCGCGCGGAAGATGATTGTCAGTGCGGAATTTTCCGCCGAAGGATTGGATAAAGAAACCGTTTCAAAGTTCGGCTTGGGCGGCGATTCTTTTTCTCTCAGGCGCGAGCTTGATTTGAAAGGCCGCAACAAAGCTTGGATAAACGATAAACCCGTTTTGGTGGGGGACTTAGCGGAAATAGGTTCTTTCTTGGTGGACTTCCACGGGCAGCACGAACATCAGTCCCTTTTTAAAGCCTCTGCCCATTTGGATTTGCTTGATAATTTCGCCGGGCTTGAAAAGGAACTTTCCGTTTTTAAACGGGAATACCAGATTTTGCAGGATTTAAAAAGCAGGCTGGCGGCTTTGGAAATGTCCTCGGAAGAAAAACAAAGAGCCTTGGACTTGTACAAATACCAGCTGGAAGAAATTGAAAGATTAAACCCGCGCGAAAGCGAGGACGAAGAAATAGAAGAAGCTTTGCCCAAACTTAAAAACTCCGGCAGGCTTTTGGAAGAAAGCCGCACCGTCTACGAGTGCCTCAGCGATATGGAAGGCTCTGCGGCGGAGCGTATTTCCAAGGCTTTGGATTCTTTAAGAAAAATGGCCGAAACGGATAAAACGCTTGAAAGCGCGGCGGAGGAACTTTCGGGCGCGCTTAATATAGTTGAAGACGTCGCTTCCACGGGTTCGGGCTATCAGGAAGGCTTGGACGCGGACCCTGACGCTTTGGATAAAATGCTTTCCCGCCATGAGGAACTGCGCCGGGCAAAAGCCAAGTACGGCCCTTCGCTTAAAGACGTTTTGGACTTCGCGCAGTCTTTGAAAGAAAAGATAAGCAATTTGGATTCAAGCGGGGAAAACGTATCAAAACTTAAACAAGCCCTTGAAAAACAGGATAAAAAACTTCTATCCTTAAATGAGGAACTAAATAAGAAGAGGCTTGAGGCCGCAGGCAGGCTTGCCGCATTGGTCCGCGGGGAAATAGCCCCGTTGGGCTTCGGGCAGGTTCGTTTTGAAGTCAGCTTGGAAACCCGCCCGGAAATGGGCCCCAAAGGCGACGGCACGGTCGAATTTTTATTTTCCTCCAATCCCGGGCAGGCTTTGCGTCCTTTAAGGAACATAGCCAGCGGAGGGGAGATATCAAGGCTTATGCTGGGCCTTAAAACCGTTTTGGCCGGTTCGCGCCAAACAATGATATTTGATGAAATCGATTCCGGCATAAGCGGCCTTACCGGCAAGCTGGTGGGGCGGAAGATGATGAAACTCGCAAAAACCAGACAGGTTATATGCGTAACGCATTTGGCGCAGGTCGCCGCTTGCGGGCAGAAGCATTTTTCTATAACCAAGACGGTTAAAGGCGGGGATACGGAAGTGGAAGTGCGCGAGCTTGGGGGGGAAGACGTCGTCCTTGAAATAGCAAGAATGATAGGCAGCAGCGACGGTGCAAAGGCCGGCAGGCAGCACGCAGCCGATTTGCTGGCTGAAGCCGCGCAGGAAGATTTAAAATAAAAGGAGAGTTATTTATATGGCAGAAAAAGAAGAAAACGTGCAGGAAACCGCAGTGGAAACGGTAAAAGAGCCTTGCTGCGGCAAACGCAAATGCTGTATTACTCATAAATTGTTTGGTTTAAAAGGTTTGAGCATAATTTATAAATGTTTAAGCGTTTTTGCTTTACTTTACATGGTTTACGTGCTTGCCATGCTTTGGTATTACGCTTTTAAAGAAGGCGCTCCGTTGGTGGAATCTTTGTCAATCACGCTGCAGGTCGTAGTAACTTACGGCTTCTTCGCTTTGGCTATGATTACCGTTTCAAGAGTGCTTAAAGTCCTTAAAAAAATCAAACACGCCGTAGAACATAAATAAAGGTTTTAGGCTGAAGACGGCGCGGTTTATCCGCGCCGTCCTTTTATAAAAGCTGCGCGTTATGCGGCTTATTTGTCAATATTATGAAAAGATTTTTATTTTTAACTTTAACTTTGCTTCTTCTGCCTTTTCTGTGCCGGGCGGAAGCCATTAAACTTAAAAACGGCACTATAATCAACGGTTCCATTTTAGACAGGGGCGAATATATTTTAAGAGTGCAGACAAGCTACGGCCCCATATCCATAAACCAGCGCGAAGTCGAGGCTATTATGCCGGATTTGCACCGCGTTCTTTTAAAAGGCGGCGGCGAGTTCGTCGGAACCGTGGTCGATTTGGACGAATTTAACCTTTCTTTAAACACCGACAGCGGCCTTGTAAATATAGACGTGGCGGATATTTCTTCCATGGAAGTTTACGATTATGAAAGCGCGGAAAAACAAAAAAAGTATATAGTTATAAATCAAAATTGGATTCTAAATAATGTCTGAGAATCTTATTTGATGTTTTGTTCAATACGATAAAAATGCGAGGAGATAAAAATACTTGCAAGCGTGACAGACTTGAATATGAACAGGGAGAGATTGCAGTGACAGAACAAAATATGAATAAACATATATTTCCGGTTCCAGATCCGAAAAAATATTTGGATGTTACGACTGAGATTCACTTTCAAAGGAAGAATCTACCTAGAGGAGAATTAGTTTGGATTCCGGTGGAAGGAGGAAAAGAACAGATCTTAATTCCTCTGGATATCAAAGACGGGGATACAATAAAGGTCAACGGCAGGGGGAAATACAATTCTAAAACTGGAGAAATCGGTGATCTTTATGTGGTTGTGCATATAAAAGGAAAAGAATTCTCGTGGAAAAAGATTCTACTGTTATGCGCTGTAGTTGTGGCAGTAATTTCTGTGGTATTCTTTTTGTTCAAGAAAACATCTCCCCCACCTATAGAGCCAACGGAGACAATCTGCTTTCATGATTGGCTTCCGGCTGATTGCACAACGCCAAAAACCTGTAGCAAATGTGGTGGAAAAGGAAAAATCATAAGAGACAAATGCTACAAATGTTCTGGTAGTGGAAAAGTAAAGGTAAAGAAAAATATACTTATAAATATAATTGAAAAACTACCAATTAAAGATAATAATAA
>NZ_CALGEO010000114.1:0-12120 GCF_937881865.1 Candidatus Proelusimicrobium excrementi | reverse complement strand
CTCTTGCAATTGCGACCGAAAAAGAGGAAGAGATTCTTGGTGAAAACGGCAGGATAATGATAAGGGTATCTGGAACAGAGCCTTATATTAGAATAATGGTTGAATCTCAAGATGAAAGGTTATCTAAGGAAAGTGCAGAAAGATTAAAAAATGCAATAGAACAATTAAATAAAGAATTTATGATATTGTTGGCCGCTATAACGCGCGAGCGGGTCGCTTCCGTCGCCAAATGCTGAAGCATGGCGTTAAGCGGAACAATATAAAGGCCGCCGCAAACGGCGAAAGCCAGTAAATCAAAAGTGATGCGCTTGCCTGCAAAATCAGCCAAAAACATTTTATAATCGGCCGGAGAAGCTGAGGGTACATAACCCGCGCAAGCAAAAGCCAAATCCGCCAGAAAAACCGTCATAAGCAATGCGCTGAGCGGCACGTATTTGCTTGTGATTTCCCCTTTAAGCAGAAACTGGCAAAGCAAAGAACCAAGCCCTATACCGCAGGAAAACAATGTAAGCAGAAAAGTAAACAGCCCCGGCGTCCCGTTGAAAATATCATGCGCCAAAGAAGGCATTTGCGCAATTAAAGCCGTACCAAGCATCCAGAACCACGAAATACCCAAAATGCACAAAAATATATTGTGATTTTGCTTGGCGAAGGCCATATTCTTCCAAGTGCTTCTAAGAAAATTTTTATCAATTTTCAAATCCGCGTTGGCGGGTTTCTGCCTGGGAATAAACAGAGAAACGGCCAACCCCGAAACAGCCACCGCCAAAATCACGCCGGGCAAAAGCATTTTATCTGCGGCGATGACAATCCCGCCGAAAATGGTGCCCTGCAAAATGGAGCCGTAAGTGCCGGCTTCAATAATACCGTTGCCGGCGATGAGCTGCTTTTCATTTAAAATATCTGGCAGAATGCTGTACTTGACGGGGCCGAAAAAAGCCGACTGCGTCCCCATAAGAAAAAGCACCGCAAGAAGCAAAGGGACGTTTACCGTCAAAAAACCGACACCGGCCAGCAAAACTATCACAACTTCCAAAGCCTTTGTAAGTTTAATCAATAAATCTTTGCGGATTTTATCGGCTATTTCCCCCGCCATTGCGGAGAAAAGGAAAAACGGCAGCATGAACAAAGCCACGGCCAAACTTACCACCACGGATTTATCCGAAGCCGACATATCGCTTACTTTGTAAGTTATAAACGTAGCCATGGCGGTACGGAAAAAGTTATCGTTGAACGCGCCTAAATACTGCGTAAAAAATAAACTCAAAAAAGAACGGTTAAAGAAAGTTTTTAATAGAGAAAACATATTATTTATCCTCCTGCAAAGCGTTGAACCAGTCATTTAAAATGCGTTCCGCATGCAAGCGGTCCGCCGGCGGTATTTTTTCCGTCATGCCGCTTACAAGCTTATCGTAACCGGGCCATATTTCGTCAATGAGGTTCTGCCCTTTTTGAGCAATGCAAATTATATTTTCCCGACGGCTTTGAGGATTTGTTTTGCGAACGATAAAACCGGCTTTAACCGCTTTATCCGTCAGCTTAGTTATATTACTGGCGGAAACTATTAAGCGTTTGGAAAGTTCCACTTGGCTTAAGCCCAAGCCTTCGTTTTGGTAGGCGGCCAGCATCAAAAGGTTAAATTCGGAAGAAGATAACCCGTATGAGGCCAAGTAAGCGTCTATGCGCGCTTTCATAAGATTATACGCCAAGGCCAGCACATAAGTGATGTTCTCATAACGCCGGCCCTTGGCGGGATTTATGCCGTATCGGCGAAGATTGTTTTTAACGGTTTTCATATAAACAGTTTACTAGTAAATTATTTATTTGTCAACTGTTTTTTATTTTTTAGGCCGATTTTAAAAGACAAGGCTGCCTTTGTCATCCCAGCTGGAATACAATTTGCAATCGGGGCGCAAAATCAAATAGCGCAGCTCTTCTTTGCCGCGTTTGCTCATGCAATCATCGTCGACGACTACGGACATTTCATCAACGGAATAAAGTTTGTGCCCGTATTCAAGCACGCGCAGGAATTTGCCCTTTTCCAATATATAAGAATTTAATTCCGTCAAAAACTCCCGCGAAATCAAATTTTTCTTTATCCATTCGTCCTGAGGCGTGTCGGTACCGCTTATATACAGCTCCCTGAACGTTATTTGGTTGGCACCCAGTTCTTTTGCTTTTTTAAACACGCAGGCCGCGCTTCTGCCGTTATACAAGGCGTTTAAGTTCAAAGAAAGCCTGAGCGTAAAATCATATTTTTTTATAAGTGAGCAAAGCTTTGGGATATCAACCAAAAGGGACTTTGGCGTACCGTTTATTTCGCCGTTGTTTTTAGAGTCGAACAAATCCGACACGGACAAAGCCACGGTAGATACGCCGACGTGATTTCTTAAAAAACGCAAATAATTTTCATCAAGCAAAACGCCGGTGGTTTGAATGTCTATTTTACGGAAAGGCTTTTCCAAACTCTTGTTTATTATGCCGAAAAGTTTTAAAAATTCCCTGTTTTGCTGCGGTTCGGTGTTGCCCGTCAGAACCACCGTATTGCAGCCGTTATCGCGCGCAAATTCAAGCCTTTTGACGTAATCTTCGTAATAAAGATCATAAAAAGGCAAATTCCCGTCCATTTGATTTTTATAATCTTCACTGTGCATTTTAGATACGCAAAAAGCGCAGTTGTTTATACATTTTTTATTGGGTACGGACACAGACAAGCTTTGTATTTTCATTTTGCCCCCGATATTTTATATATTTTGACGAATGTTCTTTTCTATAATACTATTTTAGACGTTTGCGCGGGAAGCTAAATCCGCGATATCATAATTCAGAGGGCGTGCAATGGTTTACTTGACGCATTATAAATCCCCAATCGGGAAAATAACTTTAGCCTCTGACGGCAAAAATATAATCGGGCTTTGGCTGGAAGGGCAAAAATATTTTTTGGCTTCCGTAAAGCAGAAACCCCTCCTTGATGACGGCTTGAGCGTTTTTAAAGCGGCAAAGACCTGGCTTGACGAATACTTCGCCGGGAAAAATCCCTCGCCCGCCATAGTCCCCCTGGCCCCGGAAGGAACCGTTTTCAGGAAGAAAGTATGGGAAGTACTCCTGCAAATACCTTACGGCACAACAATTTCCTACGGGGAAATAGCAAAACGCTTATCTTTGGGAAACGGCGGCGGAAAAACCTCCGCACGCGCAGTCGGCGGGGCCGTGGGGCATAATCCTATATCTATAATAATCCCCTGCCACAGGGTAATCGGGGCGGACGGCGGCCTTACGGGATACGCCGGCGGGACGGATAAAAAAATCCGCCTGCTTAAGCTTGAGGGCGCGGTTTTAGCGGGCTTAAAATAAAATTTTAAATTATTTCAATAGATTCCAAATCTTCCGGAATATAAAGCCCGCCGCCGTAACAGGCCGAACCTTCCTTTAAGTAAAGTTCTTTTCGTTTCCCGCCGGAACGGTCTTCCGTATGATATAGGACCAAATTCTTTACGTTTAGTTTTTCCGCCGTTTCGCAGGCGTCTTTTACCGTGGAATGGTTCTTTTCGTACGGCTTAAAAATATCCGCCTGAGAAAATAGACAGAAAGCTTCGTGCAAAAGCCAGTCGGCGTTTAAAACATGCGGAGCGCAAAAAGCGTTGCAAGGTTCATCCCCGCAGCAAACAAGCTTTTTGCCCGGAGCGTACTCCAAAGAAAATCCAAACTGCTTGGCTTTTGAAGAGTGAATGTCAAAAAAAGTAATTTTACGCCCAAAAACAGTTTTTTTGTCCCCGTCGGCTACGGGTATCAGGTAAAGGCCGTTCCCGATAAACCGGCTTTCCTTCTCCTGAAGAAGCGCACAGGCGATATTTTTTATCAGCGCGCAAAGTTCTTCATGGGCATAAATCCTGGCTTCGCCTCTATAATTCCCCTTTTTAAGGGCGTTGCATATCAGGCGGATAAGCCATATTATCCCAAGCATATGGTCTATATGCTTATGCGTTACAAAAATATCCTTTATATCAGCCCAGTCGGCCCCGGCGGATTTTAAGCGTTTAAGCAGCTCATTGCCGCCCCCGCCGTCAACAAGCAAATAACGCCCGTCCTCTTCCAGCAAAAAGCAGGTGTTATAATATTTTAAAGCCAAGGCCGCGCCCGTGCCAAGCATTGTAAGTTTCATAATAAACCTAAATGCGCGGGCCTTTTATGCGCCCGCGGCAAAATTCCATAAGTTTTTTACAGCAATATTTTACCTTTTCCGTCGGATAAGAAGGAATTTCCTTCCGCGCGGAACATATTTGCAAAACTTCTTTTTCCTCTCCTTCAAGCTTTGAAATAAGTTCTCTTTTCTTTAATATATATTCGCCGGAACGGACATAATATTCCGCCTGCAATATAAAAAATACGCCTTTATAGAGTTCCTGAAGAACAAAAGACAAATCCCGCGCATATAAAAAAGAGTGTACCGCTCCGTGATAAAGCGCCTGAGCCCCGCTTTTTACGGCGGCTTCAGCGTCTTTTGCGCCTAAAGGCGGAATTAAATCCCCTAAATCCCCGTATACGGCTTTAGTGTCATGATAAAGCTGGAAAAGCTCATGCCCGGCCCAAGATTTTATTTCATCCGCGCCGCTTATAAAGCCGCAGGCTTTTTCCCCCTCCGGCATAGACGACACGGCCGTTTTATACTTTTCCAAATCTTCAAAGCCGATTTTGTCTAAAATGACTACCGCGTCTATATCGCTGTTTTCGTCCGCTTCGCCGCGGCGGTAGCTGCCCTGACAGCCGACGAACAGCAGCCGCTCTCCGAAGACAGCTTTAAGCTTTTCCGTAAAAACGGCGAACCAATGTTCGGGATTTATCATAATTTCTCCAAGGTATTGAAATTTATCGGTTTTGGCGTATTATTATAAATGCAGGCCTCTTAAGGGTATAAAGTTCGGGGTTATGCGAAAGCATAAACATTTTTCCTTAAGTCCCGCCTGACGGGCTTTGACCGCGTTTCAAAACCAACAGAACCCTTACGCGGGCAAATATCAAAAACCTCCGCTTATGCGGGGGTTTACCCGTTATATCTTGTTATAAATAAAATCGGGAATTATTTTTAAAAGCCAAGCTATCAAACGCCAGCGGCGCGTTATATATGCGATATTCTTCCCGCGCCTCAACGCCGAAGCTATTTGAGCGGCGGCTTTATCTACGGGCGCAATCCAAAACAGACCGTCATTACCGCCGACGCCCTGCGCCAAAGCCGTATCCACAAAGCCCGGAATAACCGTACAGACATTAAGCTTAAGTTTATTTTTGACGGCCTTTTTGCGAAGGCCCTCAAGGTAATTGCTTACATAAGCCTTGCTTGCGTAATAAGAGGGAGACAAATCCGAGCCCCGGAACGAGGCGATACTGGATATCCCGGCAAGCGTTCCACTTTCGCCCGAATGCGAAAGCGCATTTGCAAAATAATTATAAGCCGCAGCGGCAAAATCCGTAAAGCCAAGCACATTTGTTTTGACGGTTTCAATTTCCGGCCCGGCGGAAAGTTTCGCGTTTATATGGCCTACGCCGCTGCATATTATTATAGTTCCTATACCGCCCATATCCTGCGCGGCTTGTTCTATGACTGAGGCGGATTTTAAAGAAGTTATATCCGAAACATACGTAAAAACTCTTTCGGGCGACAAGGATTTAAGCTCTTCAAGCAAAGCTTTTCTGCGCCCGGTAACGGCCACTTTGCGGCCCTCTTTAAGATAAAGCAGACATAAAGCCCTGCCTATGCCGGAAGTCGCCCCGGCTATAAGAACATTCCCGTTATTTTTCATATTTTAAATTATATAAAAGATTTTTAAACCGGGCTGTACAAGGCCGCCGATATCAGTATAATATATAAGGGGGCGATAACAATATGAAATATAACGAAAATGCAAAAGAAAACCTTAATATTCTGGCAAAAGGGGCTTTTATAACAAGCCAATACGCCGGGCAGACAAACGTAATGACGATAGGCTGGGGCGCAATAGGAAATATTTGGGCCAAGCCCGTATTTATAGCAATGGTGCGCAAAAGCAGGTTTACGCATGACTTGCTGGATAAATCCAATGAATTTACAATCACAATCCCGCACGAGGATATGGGCGAAGCGCTTGCCCTTTGCGGAAGCAAATCCGGCAGAACTATCGACAAAATAGACGCTTTGGGTTTAAAAACGGCCGAAAGCGAAAAAATAAACACTCCCAGGCTGGATTGCAAAGGCACGCATTATGAGTGCATGGTTCTTTACAAAACGGACATGAAGCCCGCCGCTTTGGACGAAATCACCAAAGAACGCTGGTACTCCGACGACGACTATCACACCATATACTTTGCCGAGATAGTAAACACCATGGAAAAGTAACCCTTCAAAGCCGTTTGCGCTTTGGTTTAAATTATTAATGACAAAAAAAGGCCCCTTAAAAGGGGCCTTATAAATTTTATTTTTTGCCTCAGCCCGGCTATATGCCAAGCGGTTTGGCGTTGCTGAATATATATTTGAGAGAAGCTTTTTTAACTCTTTGTTTAAGAATTTTCAAAAGTTCGTCCATTGCGCCGTAGAACACCGGCATATCTTCCACTTCCAAGGCGGCTTCCGCAATGCTGAGCATATTGTCCGCGCGACTGGAAACTAAGTAAGAGCAAGTATCCAAATCCAAAGAACGGTAAACGCATTGATTGGCGTAACGGTAATAATCTCTTAAAGTTTTGGAAGAATAATCTTCGTCGGCATAAATTCCTCTGTATCTTATAGGCAAATCGGCGGTCGGATAAACAAGTTTTAATCTGGAGGCTCTATCCCATAATTTATTTCTTAAAACCATTAAATGTTTAACGAAGTCTTCCGCCTGAGGAATTGTATTGTAAGAGGTAACTTCAAGCTTTTTATACAGCATAGGTTTCTTTTTCAAAGCCCTCAGTTTGAACTGATAACCTTTATTCCCGGCCGCGGCTTTAATTTTGGAATCATAATGTATTAAAAAGTTCTTTACTTTATTTGCATTGTCAGTTCTTAAAGATTGTTCGGCCTGCTCGTTTTGAATTTCGGTATATTTGGCTTTCAGCAAAGCGCTTATGCGCAAAGAAACCCCAGGGTTCATCAAATCTTCCGAACTGAAAGAAAAATTATCAAAAAGGAAATCCGAAGAGTAGCGGCCGAAATCAACGGGCTGAGCATTTAGCGGAACAAAAAATAAAACTGCCAAAAAAGTTAAAAAATATTTCATACCAATCACCCTATTAATAATAATTTTATTTCTCTGCGAAATCAACGGCGGCGTTTTCCGTCAGCAAAACGAACTCTCCTTTCAATTTCTTATAAAATTTATCGGATTTTTTGTTAAGGGCGAACGTCATTGCGTTTATCAGCCCGCCGGCCCTGCGCAAATAAGTTACGTCGTAAGAGTCGACCCCGTTCGCCTGAATTCCTTTCAAGAATGAGGCAACGTAATCCATATCCTCCCAATATTCTTTAGAAATCTTGGAAAATTCCATTGCATTCCTGGCGGCGGAAGGATTATTGGCGGAACCGGCTTTGTTATATTTATCGGCTTTGGCTCTATATTCGTTTGAAGCTACAAACAAAACATAATGCAGTTCTTCCGCATCTTCCTTAAGCTGGGCTTCAAGGGCTTCTCCTTGCAAATCCGCATATTTTTTACTTGAGCCCGCCGCGTTCAACTGTTGTTTATCTTCGGCGGCTTTGCGAACGCTTTCTTCAAGGGAGTTTGAAACGGTTTTCCCTTTCCCGGAAGATTCCAAAACCTTTACCCATTTTGCAAAAGCTGCAACATCTGCGGAATCTTTAAAGGAAAAAGTCTGCGCGCTTAAGCCGCAGGATAATAAAAAGAAAAGCGAAAAAAAGACATACTTTGGCATATGTAACAATCCTTATCTTTGGAAATTTATAGAGATATTCTATAAGTTATACTTTTTCAGTGCAAGAGCATTTGGACCTATGCCCTTATAGGCCAAAATGCCTATATATAATGTACTTTAAAATGTTAAAATATTTATATGTTAAAAACCGTATTTTTCGGCACGCCTTCCGTAGCCGTACCTTTTTTGGAACTTTTAAACGAACTGACCCAAGTGGTTTTGGTGGTAACCCAGCCCGACAGGCCCTTCGGCAGAGGCCTAAAGCTTAAGCCGTGCCCGGTAAGGGAAAAAGCTCTTGAACTGGGGCTTAAAGTAATTTCGCCGGAAAAACTTAAGGATAACGTTGAAGCAATCAAAGCCGAAAACGCCGATTTGGGCATTGTCGTAGCTTACGGAAAGATTTTCCGCAAGCCCGCGCTTGAATCCACGCGCATGGGCCTTTTAAACATTCATTTTTCAAAGCTGCCCGCTTACAGAGGAGCGGCGCCGGTGCAGTATGCCCTTTTCAACGGGGAAGAAGAAACCGGCGTCAGCGCATTTTGGATTAACGAGGGTTTGGACGACGGCCCGCTTGCCGCGCTCCTGCCCTGCCCCATTTTGCCGCAAGACGATGCAAAAACGCTTTTTCCCAAGCTTATCGATTTGGGCAAAACGGCGTTGCGCAAAGTAATAGCCGATATTGAAGAAGGCAAAATAATAAAAACCGAGCAAAAAGGCGAGGTTACTTTGGCCCCCTCGATAAGCAAGGAACAAACATTGCTTAGTTTTAAAGAAATGTCCGCCCGTCAGATACACAATACGGTGCGGGGCCTGGCCGCTGCCATGCCGGCTTATGCAAAAGCCAATACCAAAGAAGGCCAAAGCATGCAGCTTATAGAAACGGAACTTTCGGACATTAAATCCGATATGAGACCTGGGCAAATAGTTATGATTGAAAGGAATAAAGGCTTTTTTGTACAATGTAAAGAGGGCGTTTTATTTGTCAAAACGCTGCGCCCTGCGGGCAAGAATATTATGACGGCAGGGGCATATTTAAACGGCAGGAAGATTTCTGCCGGGGATTTCTTTTTTGAATAATTTATGAGAAACGACAAAAAATTGGAAGAGGATTTTTTAGACGATAAACCGATAGTCTTCGCTTCGGTTTTTAAAGCTTTGGCCGTTTTGTGCATAATAGGCGCGTTTTTGGCGGTGGTGGCGTTCTTTTCTTTCGACTGGGCCTTTTCGGCCATAGTCCACAGCCGCGCCGAAACCACCGTCCCGGATTTAACAAAGAAGTCCGCCGACGTCGCAATAGACGTTTTGGCAAACGCCAATTTATCTTTAAGAAAAGCAGGGGAAGAATACCAGCCGGAGATACCTTCCGGCCATATTATAAGGCAAGTCCCCCCCGCCGGCACCATTGTGCGCGAAGGCAAAGTCGTCCGCGTTTGGATAAGCCAGGGCAATGAAAACATTGAAGTGCCCGACGTAACCGGCATATTGCAGAGAAACGCCGAACTGCTTTTGCGTCAAAGCCACCTTATGGCGGGCAGCAAGCTGACGTCTTCTTCTTTGACGGTTGAAAAGGGATACGTAATAAGCCAAAAACCGGCCGCCGGGGAATTGGCCGCAAAAGGGCAGACCGTAGATCTTGTAATATCAAGCGGGAAACCGCTCTCCTCTCAAATTTTAATGCCCGACTTCAGGCAGAAACAGCTGCGCGAGGCAAACCGCTGGGCTTCCGAGCATAATATCGAAATCAATTTGACCGAAGACAAACATTCAATGTTCCCCAACAGCACCATAATAAGGCAATACCCGGAACCGGACAGCGAAATCGCGCCGAAGTCTTCCATAGACATAACGGTAAGCGCGAGGCCCGTTTCTGAAAACGAAAAGACTCACCGCATTTATTATGAATTGCCGCAGGGGAAGAATCAGAACAGAGTCAAAATAGTTTTGATTGACGCCATAGGCGAAAGAGAAGTTTTAAACGAGCTTAAACAGCCCGGCTCAAAGATAGATATAACGGTGCCTTACGGCGGCGAAGCCAAATTCAGGATTTACGTGGACGGCGTTTTGGTCCGCGAAAAAGAGATGAAATGATAACTTTACCTGTTCCGGCAAAATATCCGGCCGGCAAAACGGCGATTGCGCCCTCGATATTATCGGCGGATTTGCTGAATTTGGGCGAGAAGATAAAACAGGCGCAGGAAGCCGGTGCGGACTGGCTCCACATTGATATTATGGACGGGCTTTTCGTGCCGAATTTGAGCTTCGGTCCGGCAACGGTAAAAGCGATAGACGGTTTTGCGGGTTTGGCTCAGGACGTACATTTAATGGTGGAAAATCCGGCGGATTTCATTGAACCTTTTATAAAAGCCGGGGCAAGTTCTTTGACTTTGCATATAGAAAGCAAAGGCGATTTAAAAAAGCTTTTGGAAGACGTTAAGGCGCACGGTTTAAAATGCGGTGTATCAATAAAGCCCGATACCCCGGTTAAAGAGCTTATGCCTTTTGCGGATTTAATTGATTTGATTTTGGTTATGAGCGTTTATCCCGGCTTCGGCGGGCAAAAGTTTTTGCCTTCAAGCCCCGCTCAAATATCGGCCGTAAGGGATATAATAACACAAACTGGCAGGCCTGTTTGGCTTGAAGTTGACGGCGGCATTAACGCAGAAACGGCCTCGGCAGCCGTAAAAGCTGGCGCGGACGCCTTAGTGGCGGGAAACGCCGTATTCGGACAAAGCGATATAAAAAAAGCGTTATCTGATATACGCGCCGCGGCCGAAACATCGATTTAAACAAAATAAGATTTGCCGTCTTTCGTTTAAAACGGCAAATAAAAGGAGATAAAAATGGCAGTAGTAATCAGACTCCAGAGAACCGGCAAACGCACCCAACCCCAATACAGGGTAGTGGCTGCGGAAAAAAGAAGCGCAGTTGGTTCTCAGGCTAAAGAAGTACTTGGGACGTTCAATCCCTGCGTAAAAGAAAGCGAGCAGATTAAGCTCGACCTTGAAAGAGTAAACCATTGGGTAAAAGTCGGCGCGATACCGTCAAAGACCGTGGCCTCTTTAATCAAAAAAGCAAGCAAATAATTGCCTGCCTTTAATATAAAGGTGTTCTTATGAAAGAAATGGCAATATTCCTGCTTACTTCCCTGGCAACGAAGAAAGACAGCGTGCTGGTGGAAGCGAAAGAAGAACAAAACAATGTTTATCTTACGGCCAAAGTCGATCCTTCCGATAAAGGCAAGGTTATAGGCAAAGACGGCTGTATTATAAAAGCGGTAAGGACGGTGCTCAGCGCCGCGGCCGCAAAAGCGAATAAAAAGGTTTCCCTTAAACTGGAAGACTAATGAAAGTTGACATTATTACCCTTTTTCCGGAAGTTATGGAACCTTATCTTTCAAGCAGCATACTTGGCAGGACAAGGCGTAAAGGCGTAATAGAAATAGGGTATTTAAACCCGAGAATATTTGCTAAAGATAAACATAAGACTGTCGATGACAGGCCATACGGCGGCGGGGCCGGAATGTTAATGAAAGCCGAACCGCTATATAAGGCCATAAAACAATTAAAGAAGCAAGCCCCGGAAGGGACGAACCCTTTGGTTGTTATGACAAGCCCGCGCGGCAAAACGTTTAACCAAAAGCTGGCCAAAGAACTGGCTAAGGAAAAACATATTATTTTTGTTTGCGGGCATTACGAAGGCGTAGACGCGAGAATCTACCCTGAAATTGACTTGGAAGTCTCTTTAGGCGACTTTATCCTTACCGGCGGCGAACTTGCCGCTTGCGTCATGATAGACGCCGTAACCAGGCTCCAGCCGGGCACTTTCGCAAAAGACGACGTAACCGCGAAAGAAAGTTTTGAGGATAACCTCCTTGAAGCGCCGCAGTATACAAGGCCGGAAGTCTGGAGGAGAAGAAAAGTCCCCGCCGTACTCTTAAGCGGGAATCATAAAGAAATTGAAGAGTGGAAGTTAAAAGAGGCTTTAAAAATTACAAAAAAATTAAGGCCGGACTTGCTTGATAATAGACCTCTCAAAACAAGCGAAACCAAGAAAAAAAGACTCAAGAGGAGATAACAGCAGTATGAATATGAATGAAATTGCCGCAGCGCAATTAAAGAAAGACCTGCCGACCTTCAAAGCGGGCGATACCGTAAGAGTATCCGTAAAAGTAGTTGAAGGCGACAATGAAAGGATCCAGCTTTTCTCCAGCTTTGTCAGTTTCATTTTCTCTTTCAT
>NZ_CALGEO010000113.1:0-1983 GCF_937881865.1 Candidatus Proelusimicrobium excrementi | reverse complement strand
TAAAACCCGGCTCTCAACTAACCGCCCCGCGTTCTTTTCAGGACGCGGGGTTTTGTCATAAAAAACGGCCGCTTTTCGGGCGGCCGTTTAAGTGAAGTCTTTAAAATTAATTGGAAAGGGTTTCCTTCCAAGCGTTTTTCTCGGCTTCGATTTGCTGCTTTACATTGTCGATTTTTTCTTTGACTGCGTTTTTTGCGGAATCTAAAGCGGAAGAGGAAGCGTTGGCGGCTTCGTCCGCTTCTTTGGCGGCGGTGTAAGCAGCTTTTGCGTCGCTTATTTTTTGCCTGGTTTCAGCCGATTTTTGCAAAACTTCTTCCAAAGTCATGGTTTTTGTGGCTGACGTAGTTTCCGTTTGGGATGAGGCGCAGCCAGCAAAGGCAAAAACGCAAACGAGCAGCGAAAGCGTAAGAATAAAAGCGAAGGGTACTGTCTTTTTCATTTGTTTCTCCTTAACAATTTAAGTTTTTTATATTTTATAAAATTTTGATTTTTGACGGTAATAAAAAAGGACCTCTTGACTTAAAGTTAACTCCAGCTGTTAAAATATTATTGTTCGGATTTATCGGCGCGCCGCAAAATTAAACCTAAATAAAAAAACGCGCCGCTTGTTATAAGGAGAAATATTATGTATTTAGAGCAAATAAGTAACCCCGCCGACGTTAAGAAATTGGATAAATCTCAGTTGGAAGTTTTAGCTTCGGAAATACGCTCGGCTCTGCTTGCCAAGCTCAGCAAACGCGGGGGGCATTTCGGCCCGAATTTCGGCATGGTGGAAGCCACGATAGCTTTGCACTATGTTTTTAATTCGCCCAAAGACAAAATCGTTTTTGATATTTCGCATCAGTCTTATCCCCATAAAATGCTTACCGGCAGAAAGGACGCATTCTTGAAAGAAGAGCACTACGCCGACGTATCGGGCTACACAAACCCTAATGAGAGTGAACACGATTTCTTTACTGTCGGGCATACTTCCACGTCGGTCAGCCTCGCCTGCGGGCTTGCCAAAGCGCGCGATTTAAAAGGGGAAAACGGCAATGTAATCGCCGTTATCGGCGACGGCTCTTTAAGCGGCGGTGAAGCTTTGGAAGGTTTGGACTTTGCGCCGGAGCTTAAAAGCAATTTCATCATTCTCGTGAACGATAACGATATGTCCATAGCGGAAAATCACGGCGGCCTTTACGGCAATTTAAAGCTTTTGCGCGAAACGGACGGCAAAGCCGAATGCAATTTGTTTAAAGCTTTCGGGCTTGATTATGTCTTTGTTAAAGAGGGAAACAATATTCAGGCCTTAATTGAAGCTTTCAAAAAAGTTAAGGATATAAATCATCCCGTGGCGGTGCATATATGCACGCAAAAAGGCAAGGGCTACGCGCCGGCGGAAACAAACAAGGAAAATTGGCATTACTGCATGCCTTTTGACGTCGCCACCGGCAAAATACTCTCCGCGCCAGCAGGGGAAACTTACGCTTCAATCACGGCGGAATATTTGCTTGCGAAAATGAAAGAAAATAAAGCCCTCGCGGCTATAACGGCAGGCACTCCCGCCGCCTTTGGCTTTACCGAAGAAAAACGTAAAAAAGCCGGGAAGCAATTTGTTGACGTAGGCATAGCGGAAGAAACCGCCGTCGCGCTTTCTTCAGGCATGGCCTCGGCCGGCGCAAAACCTGTTTGGGGCGTGTTCAGCTCTTTTATACAAAGAACTTTCGATCAGCTTTCCCAAGATTTGTGCATAAACAATAATCCGGCCGTGATATTGAACTTTTGGGCTTCAGTCTACGCCATGAACGACGTTACGCACCTAGGCATTTATGATATTCCGCTTGTTTCCAATATCCCGAATATGGTTTATATGGCCCCCGTTACCAAGGAAGAATATATTTCCATGCTGGATTGGGCCGTGAAGCAGAATGAACACCCCGTAGCCATACGCGTGCCTTTGCAGGTTATAAGCGGCGGCAAAGAAGTCAAAAGGACTGGGGCGCG
>NZ_CALGEO010000112.1:0-4815 GCF_937881865.1 Candidatus Proelusimicrobium excrementi | reverse complement strand
AATAAATGCAATCAGTATTCTAACAGCAAAATGCCGGGGGCTGAGAACGGGGCCTTTGTCAAAGCTTTTAAAAATGAGAGAGGCGGCGGATATATGCCGGAAGTTGAAATAAGCGTTGATTTGAAACCTAATAATATCGCGCTGAAAGACGTGTTTTCAAGCGATGTCTTAAATAAGATTTGCGGAGATGAGGCTTTTCTTAGCGGTGAAAAGAAAGAAATCGACCTTGGCAACGGGCGCAGTTTAAGGAACACCACTCACGAGAAAGGCGGCCCCGGCGCAAAGGGCAAGAAACATATCCATTACGAGCAACAGCGCAACGGCTACCGCTGCAATCACTCTATAGAGTTTGACGATCAGGGCGGAAGTTTTTTAAAACAGATGAGGAAGATTTGCAGTCAGGGCAGGCGTCCGTCTTGAGCCTGCAAGGGTATTTTTACTCGCGAGCTGCCGGTCTATTTTGCTAGCAGACTTTGCTTAACCGTGTATTTAGGCGAATGTTTACTCATGTAAACGTGCGTATTCACGGCTAGCAGACTTCCGCATTGGGCCTGCTTTATGTTTTTTGCTCGGTCTATATTTATCTTTCACGGCTAGCACTTTTCTATCGCTGAATTAAAAAAGCCCGCTCACAAAGAGCGGGCTTTAAATTTACTTCTAGGCTTAAGGCTATTTAAGCAAAGCTTTTCTTGAAAGCCTTACTTTGCCGTTATTATCGATTTCGACTACTTTAACTTCCACGATATCGCCTAAAGCAAGAACATCCTCGACTTTATTGATTCTCTTTTTGTCAATCTCGGAGATATGCAGAAGTCCGTCTTTACCGGGCAAGAGTTCCACAAATGCGCCGAAAGGTTGTATTGAAACTACTTTGCCTTTATAGATTTGATTGACTTCCACATCTTTAGTCAGGAGTTCGATTTCAGCCTTGGCCGCCTGCAATTTATCGTCATTGGCGGCGGCTATCATTACTTTACCGTCGTCGTTGATGTCGATTTTGGTTTCGGTGGCTTCGGTGATTCTCTTAATGTTCTTGCCGCCGGGGCCGATTAACGCGCCGATTTTATCTTGCGGGATAGTCATCGTGTAGATAACGGGCGCTTTCTTGGAGATATTCGGTCTGGGGTCTTTAAGGGTGCTTTCCATGTGATCCATAATGAAAAGTCTGCCGCGGGTGGCTTGGGCGATAGCTTTTCTGAGCACGTCCAAGGAAATGCCGCTTGCAAGCTTAAGATCCATTTGGAAGGCGGTAATGCCTTTTCTGGAGCCGGTAAGCTTAAAGTCCATGTCGCCTAAGTGGTCTTCAAGGCCCATGATGTCTGAAAGGACGGCGTATTTGTCGCCTTGCGTGATTAAGCCCATGGCGATGCCGGAGCAGGTGCCTTTCATCGGCACGCCGGCGTCAAACAGAGCCAAAGAACCGCCGCAAACGCTCGCCATTGAGGAGGAACCGTTTGATTCCATAATGTCGGAAACAACCCTTATGGTATAAGGGAATTCGGCTTCGCTAGGCAAGAGGGGGAGTAAAGCCCTTCTGGCAAGTTCGCCGTGGCCGATTTCGCGTCTGCCGGGGGATCTGTCGGGTTTGCATTCGCCTGTGGCGAAACCGGGGAAGTTATAGTGAAGCATAAACTTCTCGTCATAGGTTTCTTCAAGGCCTTCAACCATTTGCGCGTCGTCGGCGGTGCCTAAAGTGGCGACTGCCAAGGACTGCGTCTGCCCTCTGGTAAACAAAGCGGAACCGTGCGCGCCGGGAAGTAAGCCCACCATGGAGCTAAGCGGGCGGATTTCTTCCGTCTTTCTGCCGTCTACGCGGACGCCTTCGTTAAGAACCATTGCGCGGGATTCTTCATAAGCGAGCATTTCCATGGCAAAATCGGCATAGGCCTGAGCCTGTTCCGGGTATGCTTCGGTAAGTTCGTTTTTGAAAGTTTCCTTAAGCTGGGCGATTTTGGTATCCCTGGTTTGTTTGTCGTAGAAACCGTGAAGGATGTTTTTTACTTCCGCTCTGTATTTGTTGTTGGAAATATCAAGAACGTCCTGCGGTAAGGTTTCCGCGGCGAATTCAAATTTCGGTTTGCCGGCTTTTTCCCTTAAGTCAAGCTGGGCCTGGCAAAGCTTTTTGATTTCGGGCTGGGCGATTTCAATGGCTTTTACCAAAGCTTCTTCTTCGACTTCGTGCGCGCCGCCTTCAACCATCATAATGCCGTCTAAAGTGCCGGCAATTACAAGGTCCATATCCGCGGTTTTGCGCTCTTCAATCGTAGGGTTGATTACATATTGGCCGTTTATTCTGTTTACTCTTACGCCGGCTACCGGGGTGGTAAACGGAATGGAGGAAATTACGGTGGCCGCGCTGGAAGCGGCTATGCTGAGCACGTCGCTGTCATTTACGCCGTCGGCCGAAATTACCATGGCGGTAATATTGACTTCGCAAGCGAAGCCTTCCGGGAAGAGCGGCCTCATTGAGCGGTCGATCAGACGGGAAGATAAAGTTTCTTTCTTGCTGGGTCTTGATTCTCTTTTAAAGAAACCGCCGGGGATTTTGCCCGCGGCGTAAGTTCTTTCTTTATAGTTTACCGTAAGAGGCACGAAATCTTGCAAACCGGGTTTTTGGTTTTTATCTGAAACCGCGGCGGCGAGCACCATCGTGTCGCCAAGTCTTGCCACTACGGAGCCGTCAGATTGTTTGGCTATAAGACCGGTTTCAAAGGTAATGGTCTTGCCGCCTACTTCAACGCTGAGGCTTGTTGGTGTTGTGTTGGTCATTGATTATTTCCTTATTTTGAGTTCTTTTGTTAATTGCTGATATTTGGCAAAATCGTTCTTTTTGAGATAAGCTAAAAGTCTTTTTCTCTGGCCTACGAGTTTTACAAGGCCTCTTTCGCCGGCGAAGTCTTTCGGGTTGGCTTTGAGGTGGTTCGTAAGATACTGAATCCTTTCGGTGATTAAAGCAATCTGTACGGAAGCACTGCCGGTATCGTTAGCGCTCTGCTGGAATTTTGAGATTATGTCTTTTCTGTCTTTTACTGTTAATGCCATTATTTTGTACACTTAGATTAATAACTTCATACCGAGTATGGGCCTGCGCTGCAATCAATTTGCATGACTGATAAGCCCGCACCAAGCAAGAGTTTAATCTTCTCCTTATTTATATTGTATCTTAACAGATACACATATATTATAACATATTATCGTAGGCGCAATGCCCGTAAAAAGGCTGGGCGAAAGTATTTTTTAATCCTTTAAAAGGGAAAGGCAGCCTAGGGGTAAAGGCTGCCTTGGAGGGTAAATTGAAATATCTTTCTTCGTTGTATTTATACTTTATCTAATTGTGCATATGCTTTGAAAGGGCCTAAGGGCCCAAAATAAAGAGTAATTTGGGCCTAGGCTTTTATGGGCCTTACGGGCAAAGGGTTTTGGCGGCTTCGGCGCGGCTATAAAGCATTGTACTTCCGCATCATTTTTTTATAGTCATCGTCCGTGATTCTTAAATCGTTTTTCAGCTTTTGCCGTTCTTTTTCCGGGAGAGCTGTTTCGCTCCCCTGCGGCAAAGTGAATTTGCCGTCGATTATTTCGCCGGGGATATTATCTTCCAACGGAAGGAAAGAACGTTTCTTTAAAAGGGCTCTGTCCATTAAAGTTATCAGCCCTGTAATATCATCTGCGGAAATGATGCCGTCGGAGTAGCGCATGATGCCCGCTCCTCTAAAGGGGGAGGAGTATTCTTTATCGTGTGTATATTGACCTTCATACTCATCCGCTAAGCCTAAAGCGTGGCCTACTTCATGCTGCATTGTTGTATAAGTCATCGGTAAATCTTGCGGAGAAAATGACGTAATTTTTCCGTCTTTCAGATTTTTGATATATTCTAGGGCTTTTTTAAATTTTTTCTTTGACGTTTTTGACACCGTGATATCCAACCCGCCGAGTTCAAGCCAAACTTTACCGCGCAGTTGTTTCTTCGTTTCTAAAATGCATATCTGCAAAGGGCTGCCGAATCTGCTGCCTTGTTTGACAAAATAAGAACGGTCGGTTCTGTTGCATATTGCGGAGTCGGAAACTATTTCAATATCGGTTTGGCTTCTAGTTTGGGAAGAACATTTGCCTTTATTTACAATGGGCAAAGGCCTTTTTAACAAATCTATAATGTCTTTGAACTCTTCGGCCCGGTTTGATTTTTCCAGCCAATCGGCGGATTCCAGCGTCCAGCTTCTGACGGAGGCCTCAAAAAAGAGGGATAGATAATAATCCTCGGTTAACTCGGGGGTTCCGTAGGTGCAATAGCGGATTTCTCTTTGGTTGACTATATTGTATACCAAAAATCTGCCATAGCTGCCGTTTTGCGGAAGATGACTCCAGGAAGCTCCGCTCAAAATCACGGACGATAAAATAAACGTAAATACGGATAAAATGTATTTCATATAGGGATTATTGCATTTTAATGTTTTGAAGACAAGGGCCCAAAGGCCCGCGGAAAAGGAAAAAAGGGCCTATATCCCGGCCTATGCGCGGATTTTTTGCGCGCCGATGTTAAAAAAATTCAGATTTATTGCTTTATTTGGGTCAATTTAATAGAATATCAATGTAATAGAAGTTTTGTACGACGTGGAAGACGTTGGTTTTCCGCGCGTTATTTCGTTTATGGAGAGTTCTATGGCAGCTAAAAAGACTGTGAAAGCCGCAAAGAAAGTTTGCGCGAAAGCCGCTTGTAAAAAGCAGGCGAAAGTCAGTAAGAAAGGATTTGTATATCACTTCGGCGCAGGAAAGGCCGACGGTAACGGGGCGATGAAAGAGCTCCTCGGCGGAAAGCGT
>NZ_CALGEO010000111.1:0-22452 GCF_937881865.1 Candidatus Proelusimicrobium excrementi | reverse complement strand
AGCAAATTCCCGCTTTTTCGGCGGGAATATCAACGCCGTGCCCGAATACGCTTTTACCATGGGCATGGGCACGATTTTAAAATCCAAAGAAATTATTATTTTAGCTTCCGGGGAAACTAAGTCCGAAGCATTATACCGCGCGGTTGAAGGTAATATTTCAACGCAATGGCCGGTAAGCGCGCTAAGGCTGCATAATAACAGTTACATTTTGGCTGATCCCAAAGCTTTAAGCCAGGTGAGTTCGGCTTCCATGGCTAAGTTCCGCGCTTGTTCTTTGGGTTCGTGTGGGAGCAAAGCGGATTAAACTTATGAAAAAGATTTACTCCAACGCCAAAATATGCCGTGGCGGAGAATGTTTTGACGGCGCGCTTGTAACGGAAAACGGTTTTATAGCGGATGTTCTGCGCCGTCCAGAAAACCTGCCGGAAGGCGAAGTAAAAGATTTAAAAGGCGCGTATATTACGCCCGTCTTTGTCGACACCCATATACACGGTTTCGGCGGGCACGGCACCGATTTGTTCAATTCGGAAGAAATACTTTTAATGTCGGAAGCCTTGGCAAAAGAAGGCGTCGGCGCGTTTTTGCCTACCATTTACCCCAATGTCCCCGAAGTAATGATTAAAAATATAAAAGCGGCGGTTCCTCTCATCGGTAAGGAAAAGGGCGCAAAAATTATCGGTCTTCATCTTGAAGGGCCTTTTATTTCGCCGAAAAAGCTCGGGGTAATGAAGCCCGAAGCCGCCGCCAAACCAGATATTAATCTTATGAAAGCTTTGTATGAGGCTTCCGAAGGCAAAATAGCCGCCGTAACTTTGGCCCCGGAAAGGGAAGGAATAGAGGAAATTGTTGAATTTTGCCTCGCCCATAATATTGTGCCCCAGGCCGGGCATACCGACGCCAGCTATAAAGAAATGCTTAAAGGCGTAGAAATGGGTATAAGGCACGCCACGCATTTATTTAACGCCATGCGAGGTATCGGCCACAGGGATCCGGGCGCGGCGGGCGCGGTGGTGCTTACCGATAAATTCAGCTTTGAACTTATCGCCGACGGAGTACACGTCTGCCCGGAAATCGTCCGTATGGTAACGCGCCTTAAAAAGCCGGAAGATTTCGTATTGGTTACGGACGCTTTAAGCCCCGCCGGCACAAAAGGCGGCAAGGCAAACGGGGAGGAAGTCCTCCTGCAGGGCGGAGTATTCAGGCGAGTCAGCGACGGAGTCGTGGCCGGCTCGGCCTTAACTATGCTTAAAGGTATGGAAAATTTAAGCAAATGGGGGCTTGGCATTGGCGGCGCGGCTATGGCCGCAAGCGAAACGCCCGCCCGTCTGCATAAGCTTGATTTCGGCTTTTTGCAAAGCGGAGCGCGCGCATATTTTAATATAATAGATAATAACTTTAAACTTTTGGAAACAGTAATGTAGTATGACGGAACTTTCAATTTGTATTCCCACCTGCAACCGCGCGGAATATCTGCCGGTAATGCTGGACAGTATTTTTAAACAGGCCGTTTTCGACGGCGTGGAAGTGGTGATCAGCGATAATAACTCTTACGACGACACGCACCGCATAGTAAAAGAATATCAGGAACGTTATAAAAACCTGTCTTACTATAAGAACGACATTAACGTCGGTTTTGACAGGAACGTCCTTAACTGTATAAGCCGCGCGAAAGGAAAATATTGCTGGATACTCGGCGACGACGACGCTTTGCTGCCGGGTTCGGTCGGGTTTGTTTTGCGCAATATAAAAAGCGGGTATGATTTTTATACCTGCGGCCTGAACCTTTGCGACTCCAAATTAAGATTTTTGGAGCAATGGACCCTTACAAAAGGTTTAAAAGACGGGAAAGTCGTCCACATGGGCAGCGACGCCGAACTTATGCGTTATCTCAGGGCGGTGGTTTCCAACGGGGGGCTTTTCGGCTATATCGGCGGATGCGTGTTTAACAGGAGTTTGGCCCTTAAAGTAAAGGGCGGGCAGCGCGTAAGCGGGCTGGGCTGGATACATATATATTTGTTGTGGTCTTTTAAAAACTTCAACGCCAAATTTAAAGTTTTAAAACGTCCTTTGGTTAATCTCCGCACGCAAAACGATTCTCTTGTAAAAGAACGCTCGGCCATTTACAGGCTTACTATGGAATTTAAAGGGCTTTATATTATAGCGGAAGAACTTTTTAGAAATCAGCCCAAAGTTAAAAACGCTTTTCTTTCCGCGGTTAAAAGATATATCGCTCCTTCTTCGATTCCGCCGCTTTTCGTTTTAAACAAAAACGAAAAACGCGACTGGCCGGAATTTTGCGGCTGGCTCTGCAAATATCCTTACTCCAAAAGCTTTAAAAAGCGGCTTGGTTCGCGCTGGCGCGTAAACCCCATGTATTTTGTAAGAAGGGTGATAAATCTGCCGGTTTTGGCTTTTGTCAAAAGGCCTCTTAAAAAAGTCCGCGCCGCCGTTATCGGCCGCTAGTAATAAGGCGTAAGCAGTTTAAAAGCGTTATTTAAGAGCCGCTCCGGCATGGAATAATTTTGCAAACGGATTTGTTCGGACGACGCCTTTTTGCTTTCTATGATTTTATCCAGCTGCCCGGCCAGTTTTTTATCTATTATCTCCATATTGGCTTCAAAGTTCAGCTTTAAGCTTCTTTCGTCCCAGTTGGAAGATCCTATAAAAGACCAAATTCCGTCCGCCGTCATTATTTTGCTGTGGTCGAAAGGCGGATTTTGCAAAAATATTTTTACGCCCTTTTTGATAAGCCGGTTAAAATTGGCCCGCATGGCCCAATCCATGCCGAAGATATTGCTTTTTTGAGGCAGTATTATTTGCGTGTTTATGCCTCGCATGGCGGCCAGCTCCAGCGCGGTAAGAAGATTATCCTCCGGCAAAAAGTAAGGGGTTACTATGTTTATATTTTCGGCCGCACAGTTTATCGCGCCTAAAACCATAAGCTCCACTTTACCGTAATCTCCGTCGGGGCCGTCCGGTATTGCGCGGGCTATGCTCCCGCCGGAAAGAGAAAGATTTTCTCTAAAAACTGCCGGTTTGAAAGGCTTTCCGCCGGCAAAAATCCAGTCTTCCATAAAGATGCGCGTCAGTTGGTTTATTACGGGCCCTTCGATTTTAAAAGTTATATCCCGTATCGGCTCTTTTGGATTTGTTTGAAGCAAATTGCCCTCTGCGATATTCATGCCGCCGAAAAAGGCCGTTTCTCCGTCGATAATCATTATTTTGCGGTGGCTTCTTAAGTTTACGAAAGGCAAAGCGGCCGGCTTTTTGGAAGGCAGAAAAACCGCAAACTCCGCCCCGTTTATTTTCTTTGCGGCGTGCGCTATGTTCGGGCGGCTGTAATTAAGGCCGACGCCGTCAACGATTATCTTTATTTTCGCGCCGGCCGCGCTTGCTTTTTTTGCGGCGGAAAGTATCATTTGTCCTGCTTTGTCATTATTAAAGATATAACTTTCCATAAGCACTTCTTTACGGGCTTTTTCTATGGCGGCGCACATTTGCGGATAAGCTTCATCTCCGTTTATAAGCGGGGATATTTTATTGCCTAAAGCGAAAGTCTGCGGATGCACGCTGTATCCCAGCTTGAGCATTTGCAGAAGATTTTTAGGGATTTCTTTTTCTATTTCTTCCTGCGTTTTCCCCGTAATTTTAAGAATATCCCGCTTTGGGTTTTTTAAAGAAAGAGCTTTTCGTTTTATTCTGTTTATGCCGAAAAGCGCGTAAATCACGCTGCCAAGCAGCGGTGCCAGCCAAACAAGCCCTATCCAGCCTATGGAACTTTTTACGTCGTCTTTAAAAAGCAGAATATGCACTGTTACGCAAATTTGCAGCAGCAAATATAAAACGCCCGCCGCGCTTAAAGAAAATATGTCCATAAATCTATCCTCCGTAAACCTCTTTTAAAGTATAGCCTAAAAGGAAAGAAAAAACATTTCCGACGCGGCCCCTTGACGTTAAAATGCAAATCTCCGATGCTATATTATATGGCCCTTATAATAATTGTTTTAATGCTTGCCGTAAACGCCCTTTTCGCCGCTTATGAAATGGCGCTGGCGTCCGTTTCCAAAACAAAACTTTCCGTTTTGGCGGCCGACAAAAGGAAAGGCGCGAAATCAGCTCTTTTTATGAAAGAGCATATAGAAGGCGGCTTGGCCGTGGTGCAGATAGTAATAACTTTGGCCGGCGCCGTAGCGGCTGCCGTGGGCGGCGCGGGCGCGGACGAGCAAATGTCGCCTCTGCTTAGGGAGTGGTTTTCGCTGTCAAAGAGAACTGCGGACGCGCTTTCCGTCATAATAGTGGTTTTGCCTTTAAGCTTCATAACGATTGTTTTTGCGGAACTTACGCCAAAAACTTTCGCCATTAAAAACAATGAATTTGTCGTATTGATGTTTTCCCCGGCGATAAGGGTTTTATATTTACTGCTTTCGCCCGTGGTCAATATTATGGAAGCCATAGTCCGCCTGCTTACCAGAAAGGGCGTTAAAAATTCCGAAGAGGGGGAAGCTTCCCGTACGGCGGCTATGGAAGATTTGCGTACGGCGGCTTCGGTGGCGGCGGCCTCAAGACTGTTTGGCAAAACCGAGGAGAAAATCGTCCTTTCCAGCGCGATGTTTTGCAGCCGTAAAATAGGGGAAATCCAAATCCCTCTGAGCCAGGTTTATACTCTTTACGCCGATGACGATATCGCCGAAACTTTCGTAAAAGCGCATTTGGATATGCATACGCGCTTCCCGGTTTGCGAAAGCAAGGATAATCCCCAAAGCATTATAGGATATCTTAATTTTAAAGATATTTTTATGGCTACTAAAGCCTCCCCTCAGGATAAAGCTACGGCGCGTTCTATTTTGCGTCCTATTTTGAAGCTCCCCACCGAGAGCACCATTTCCCAGGTTATGGAAAAACTCATTAAAGCGCGCCAGCATATCGCGCTTGTCTGTTCGGGAGGAACCATCACGGGCATAGTTACGCTTGAGGATATTTTTGAAGAAATGGTCGGCGATATCGAAGACGAATACGATTTCTTCCCGGTATATATCAGGCGTTTTGGCAACGGCCTTGTAGCCAGTTCGTCTTCCAAAATGGCGGATGTTTTTAATAAATTGGGCGAAACGGCCCCGGCGGAGGTTCCCGTTGATATTACTTTGGAAAAATGGGCCGAACTTAAAACCGGTAAAGCCGTAAGCGGCGGCGGCAGGATAAAGGGCGACGGTTTGCTTGTGGAGCCGCGCAAATTCCGCAGGAAAAGAGTTATGGAATTTTTAGTGACGAAAGCTTGACGCAGCCATAAAATGACAAAGCCGGCCTTAAAAGCCGGCTTTAAATTTGTATCAAAACAAAAAGTGTTTTATTTTTGTACGGCGGCGCGTTTTTCCAATATCTGCCTGCGGTATTTGCGGTATACGTCTATGCGGGTGTTTCTCGCCATTAAGATTATATCCGTAAGCACCATAAGGAAGTTTAGCACGTAAAGCCAAAACACCAAATCAAAACTGTAAAGCACTTTATGTATCATGCCGCAGATATAGGCCAGTTCTATGGTTATCATGAAGAGAAAGCTTTTCCCCGCGGCGGTTTTCGTTTTTATCGAGCGATAAATATTAAACGGCCATGCAAGGCCGAAGCCAAACATCATCAAAGCTTCAAAAATACTCATTTTAAACTCCTTAATTATATTGTATATCTTTGATTTAGCTTTTAAAACGCATGAAAGTATCACCCGCTCAATAAAAAACCACCCGTTCGGGTGGTCGTAAATGGTGCCCAGTACAGGGATTGAACCTGTGACCTTTCCCATGTCAAGGGAACGCGCTACCGCTGCGCCAACTGGGCTTAAATCTGTTTACTGCAATTAAACTCTGCTTAAATATTATAGCAAACTAAAAGAAAAACTAAAAGTAAATATCTAAAGCGTCTATTCTTTTATTGTCGTGCGTGAACGTTCTGAGGGATAATTTTCTGTCTATAATGCTGATATATGCAAAGTGCGGAGTTGCGTAATATTTATTGCTCCAGTCATTATTATAAGAAGATTCCTCAAAGAATTTTCCGCTTCCGCCGACCGTTATATAAATCGGTCCGCTTTTGGCCGGTTCGGCGCGGTATATCGGTTTTGTTCTTTCATATGCGCCTTGGTGGCCTTGTATTACAAGATTTACTTTTTGCGCTTCAAACAAAGGTGCCAAAACCTGGCTTAAGCGGTCTTCTTCTTTCCCGCTGGAGTATACGGGATGATGCATTACCACTATTTTCCATTTTCCTCCGGCGGTTTTCGCCAAAGAGTCCCTAAGCCAAATATACTGCGGCGATTTTTGGTTTATCGCCGGCGCGGTTAGAGCGTCATACATATTGTTGGTGTCAATAAAAAATATGCGGGCGTTGGCCGTGTCTATATAATAGTAATTCGGCGTTCCTTTGCTCCACGGCATGGAATGAACCCTTTTGTAATTTGCGGCAAGGAAGCCTTTGCCGTCCGCGTTGGAACGGTTCTCGCCGTATTCTTCTTCGCCGAGCGCGACTAAAAGCGGCGCATCGGATAAAACCTTTTGATACGGTTTAAAAAATTCTTCATCGGCGGCGGCTATGCTTCCGCCGGCGGCGATATCGCCCGTATGTATCAAAAAGTCCGCCGGATGTTCGGCCATGCTTTGCGCCATGCGTCTTTTCATTTCGGCGGCGGTTCCCTGCGGATCGGCCGTATTGCCGACGACCAAAAAGTTGACTATTTTCCTTTCGGGCGTAAATAAAGTTCTGAATGTGCCTGTTTTTGCTTCCTGCACGCCGGTGCCGGAATTGTTTTCCACGTAAACTTTATAGCAGAATTTTGTATTCGGTATAAGCCCGTGCAGGGTAAGGGAGTGATTCCTTTTTCTTGAAGATATCGCCATCAGCTGGGAACATTTGCCTTCCGGTCCGTATTCAACCCAAGCGGGGGAGGGCGCGTCGGCAGTCCATTTTATTACGGCGGTGGTCTGCGCCGGATCTTCCACGAAAGGGCCTCTTTCGATTACGGCCGCGTTCAAAGCGGAAGCCAAAAATAAAGAAACGATAAAAAGGTGTTTTTTCATATTAATTAATTTTACTAAATTTAACTTGGGCGCGCTTTTTGGCTAAAATAGGTTTTTCTTCTCATAATTTTTTTGCTATTCTGTTAATATATGAAAAAACTTATTTCCATTTTTATTTTTGTTTTGACTTTAACGCCTGTTTTTGCGTTCAGCGTAGCGGATAACTACACTCACAATTCCAGGTTTTGGCGCAACAGCGCGGCGATATCTTTCGCTCCGGCGCGTCAGTTTTTTGTCGGTGCGGAGTTTGACGTTACCGAACATAAGGATTTTGACAATCACATCTATGCTTTGCGAATGCCGTTTGGTTTTACGTCCGATTCCCTTTCAATAAGGGCGGTGCCGTTCTTCCTGCCGGATAATGCAAACGGTTCCTGGGCATACGGCGGAAAGCTGATGTTTTCTTCCACGATTAAAATGAACGAGATTGACGGAACCGCCGCAGAGGGTTATTTAAGCGCGGGCATAGTATCGCAGAAAGCGGACGTGCTTAAAAACGGCGTTCTTACGGAAAAGGACACATTCGTCCAATCGGCGTATGAAGCCGGTTTGGTTTCCAACTTCTTCGGCGTTTATCTTTTTAACTTGTCTGGCAGCGTATATCAGTATCTTTCCGGGCTGGAAGGCGTAAAATCGATAAGGGGCGTTTTCAATCAGGCCGAACTCGCCGATTTGGGAACGATAGATTATATGCTGGGGTTGCCGAGGGCTTCCGGCGGGATTAAGGCCACTTGGCGTTCCGAAGAAAACCGCGCGGAAACTTTTATTTCCTACCGCTATATTGATATGCATGACGACGACCCCAGGCATTCTTTGCTTATGAGCACCAATGTTTTGGTAAGCGCGAAGGCTTCTTTGAGGCTTTCTTACAACCATGTGTTTATACCCAATCAAACGGATTCCGATATTTTCGGCGTGGGTTTGAGCTTGGGTCTGTGAGAGGGTGTTATGCCGCAGGATTTAAAAAGCGATAAAAAGGTGGATCCGGCGTCAAGAGTGCTTTCTTTGGTTTCGCACAAACTTAAAACGCCTCTTTCCATTATAAACGGATATACCGAGGCCATTTTATCCCAGTTAAAGCCGGAAGAAAAAGATACTTTCAACGCCAAAGCTTTAAGCGATATAAGCAAACAGGGCGAAAAGCTTGCCATACTGATAGATAAACTCGTTCGCTTCAGCGGAGTCAGCGATTTGTCCAAAGAGGACGTAAAAAAACAGGAAGTAAACGTTAAAGGTTTGTTTTCCTCCGCGGCGGCTTCCTGCGTTTTAAGGGATGACGCTTTAAGCATAATGTCTTCCGACGCGACAATCCGCCGCCAAGGCCCAGCCATAGACATCAAATGCCCTGAAGACGCTCACATCTTCGCCGATAAAGCTTTGGTTTCTATAGCTTTGGAAGAATTGCTTGATAACTCCATAAAATTTAACAACAATACCGTAAAAAAGATAAAGCTTTTCTATTATGAAGAAGGCGATAAAAATATCCTTGCCGTAGCCGATAACGGCGTCGGAATTAAGGAAGAAGACATAAGCCTTATTTTTGAAAAGTTTTATCAGGTTGACGATTTCTTTACCGGCCAGATAGAAGGCTGGGGATTGGGGTTGGCTTTGGTCAAACTGATTATGAACGCCCATAACGGCACCATATCCGTACGTTCCCAGTACGGAATAGGGACTATAATTTCTTTAAGGTTTCCAAAACAATGACTTCGACCCCGGAAGAAACTGTAAAACGGATGGCGGAGGAGATTGAAAAATCTTCGTCTTCTTTGCACGGTCTTAACGTTAAACTGCGCGGATATTATGACCGTTTGGAAGTTATTTATAAGCAATACCGCCGCCGCGTGCCGGTGAAAGACTTAAGCTTTCAGGAGGAATTCCGCGCCGCCGTGCTTGAGCTTAAAACTCTTGCCGATGAAAGCAATGATTTTTGGCAGGGCGTGCGCGCTTATTTCAGGAGCCTTAACAAGGCGGAACTCGCTGCCAACAGCCGCATGAACGTTAAACAGATGAATATAAGCGCATTGGCTTTCAACCGTCAGGTGGACGAGCTTTATACGGTAGTCAAAAATATACAGACTTTGGCAAAAGACGTTCCTATGAGGCTCAACTGGTGGCTTTTGGAAGCCTCCTGCGAGGACTTGACTAAAATAACAAGCCGGGTATTATTTCTAATAAGGGATATGGAGAAATATTTATGAAATCAGCGCCGCAAAAAAACAGTCTTCAAACGCTTGAAAGCGGCGTTGACGTTTACAGAAAGATAAATACGGCCTGCCTTATATTGATAGCGGTCGTATGCCTTGTAGCCGCTCTTATTTATACAAAGAGCATACTTATACCTTTGGTAATTTCCATTTTTATATACACCATGATAACGCCTCTGATAAGGTATTTAAGGTTCAGGGCCAAATTCCCGCGCTGGCTGGCCATTATAGTCGCCGCCACGATAGTTTTGGTGCCTTTGGTTCTTATCGTTATATTTATAAGCAATTCGATAAGCAATTTCGCGCAGAGCTTCGGCGTATATCAGGCCAAGCTGGTGGAATCTTTCAACCGCTTGGCGGATCTTATCCGCAGTTACAAAATACCACTGCCCGATGATATGCTTGAGCTTAAAAGCCTGCAAACCATGCTTACCGGGCCGGGTTCTGTAAACTTTTTTAAGAGTTTGGGCGCAAACGCCGTAAAAGTGTTTTCTTACTTTTCAATGGTTGTAATTTTTGTGTTTTTTCTGCTTTTGGGTTCCGGCAGAGCAAAGATAACAAATGTTGTGATAAAAGAAATACAAAATAAAATTTCCGCATATCTTTATATACATATTATAGTTTCCATATTAACCGGCATTTGCGTCGGTGTCGTATATTTTGCGGTGGGGCTGGAACTTTCTTTGATGTTCATAGTGGCTACGATAATGTTGAATTTTATACCTAACGTCGGTTCCATAATAGCGGTGCTTTTGCCTCTGCCGATAGCTTTAATGCAGTTTGGGCCTACGTCCAGCTTTTGGATAATACTTATAATACCCGCCTGTATGCAGTTTGTTATAGGCAGCATTTTGGAGCCGAAGCTTTTGGGCAGCGGTATGGATTTGCATCCGGTTACGATAATAGGTTCTTTGGTTTTTTGGGCCTTGGTTTGGGGGGTGCCGGGCGCGTTTTTGGCCGTGCCTATGACGGCGGCGGTGCGAATAATTTTAAGCAAGATTGAGCCTACCCGCGCTTTTGCGGAGATTTTGTCGGGCCGCTTGCCTAAATAACAGTCTGAACCCAGGGACCTGTTTTATTTTGCGGGGGGGTAAAGTTCAGACGGCAGTAAAATAACAGTTAATTGACTATCAGGCCTTAAGTCTGATATCATTTATGTTATCAAAAAGAATTATGTTATAAAACTAACAGGAGAGAAACATAATGAAAAACGTAATTAAGTTTATGCTCGTTTTTGCTTTGGCCGCCGGTTTGACCGCGTGCAGCAAGAACGTAAAAGACGATGCCGCCGCAGATAATGTGGGCACCGTAGGCACAGTGGAAGAAATTTCCGCCGATGACACCATCATCATTGAAGATGAAGAAGCCGCAATCGTGGTTGAAGCCGAAGCCGTCAACTTGGCCCCGGTATATTTCGCTTTGAACCAGTACACTCTTTCCAAAGAAGCGAGAGCCGTACTTGAAGCCAACGCCGAAATCCTTAAAGTAAAAGGCGTAAAAACGATTACCGTAGAAGGTAATTGCGACGACAGAGGCACCATCGCTTACAACATCGCTTTGGGCGACAAAAGAGCCAAAGAAGTAAAAGATTACTATGTAAAACTCGGTTTAAACGCCGACGAAGTTTACACGATCTCTTACGGTAAAGAAAGACCGGTCTGCACCGACAACACCAATGCGTGCTGGGCCAAAAACCGCAGAGCCGATACGGTAATCCAGTAGTTTTTTGGGGGAGCTGACCATGAAGATAAATAAAATAACGGCATTATCCGTTTTGGGGCTTGGCTCCCCTTTCTTTTTGTGCGGCTGCTTTGCCACGCAAGATGACGTAAAAGTCCTTAAAACTCAGGTTGCGGCTTTGAACAAAACTTTGGAAAATCTCCAAAAGAACCAAGCCGGCCTGGACGTACAAATGGAAGACCTTATGAGTCAGCTCGTACAGTCTTCCGAAAACTTAAAAGATTTTGATTACAAACTGGATAATATTTCCACCAAATTGGATAATATTACCTCCGCATTGGAAAAGGACGGCTCGGATTATAAAATGCCTCCGGGGGAGATTTACTCCCAGGCCAAATCCCAGCTGGACTCGGCGCAATACGCTTCCGCGGCCAAAGGCTTCGCTTTGTATATACAAAACGCGCCCAACGGCCAAAATATAGAAGAGTCTTACCTTTATCTCGCCCAGGCTTTGTTTAATTTGGAAGATTACCAAAAAGCGGCGGTTTCTTCCGCCACTTTGCTGGATAAATTCCCAAAAAGCAAGCATACCGCCGCGGCGCGCATAATTTACGCACGCAGCATAATTCCTTTGGGCAAAAAAGACGAAGCTAAAAATTATCTTCAATCCGTAGTTCAGGATTACAAAGGCAGCACCGAAGCCGCCGAAGCCAAAAAACTTATCGGGGAAATAAAATAACAATGAAATTTCTTAAATTTACGGCCGCATTTTTGTTGCTGTTGCCCGTTTTGTGTTTTGCCCGGGAAAGCGACGTCTATATAGGCCTTTCCGCAAAATACAATCCCAACGCTTTGCCAAAAATAGGCGTGGCGCATTTCTTCGCCAAGAACGAAAACAGCGCGGAGGAAAAACAATCGGCTTCTCAGCTGGCTTCCGTAGTGCGTTCGGATTTGCTTCGTTCGCGTTATTTTGACGTTCAGGATAATCTGCCCAAGCCCGATTTAAACAATTTGGGGCCTTTGTTTTCCAAATACAGAAAGGAAGGAATAGACTATCTGCTGTTTGCGGAAATCGCGCAAAGCGCGGAAGGCCAGTGGGATATAAAAGCTTTCCTTTACGATACCGAATCTCAAAAAGCAATTTTGGCCAAGAATTTTAAAAGCAGTTCCAAAAGTTTAAGGCGCAGCGCGCATATGCTTGCGGACCAAATAGTCAAACTGCTTATGGGCAAACGCGGCATAGCCGATACGAGGATAGCCTTCGCCAACGATTCTACCGGCAGGAAAGAAATTTATATGGTTGATTATGACGGCTATAATCTTACCAAGCTTACCAGGGACAAATCAATTTCCCTTTTGCCGAGGTGGAGCTCCGATTCCAGCAAGATTTTTTATACCACTTACCGCCGCAAAAACCCGGACGTTTATTATATTGATTTGAAAGAAGGCAAAATCAAACCTTTGATAAAAACCAGAGGCCTTAATTTGATAGGCGGCGTTTCGCCCGATGACAAAAGCTTGGTGCTTACGCTTTCTCGCGGTGAAAACCCCAATATTTACATAAAAGATTTGGACAGCGGCGCGATGCGCAGGCTTACCGATAAATACGGTGTGGACGGTTCGCCTTCCTTCTCGCCCGACGGCAAATATATAACTTTTATTTCAAACCGCTCCGGCAATCCGCAGGTTTATATTATGAATTTGGCCACTCAGGAAGCGCGCCGTATAACCAAATTCAACTGGACCGACAGCCCGCAATGGTCACCCAACGGCGATTGGATTGTTTTTTCCGGCAGGCAGGCGCCCAATCATCCGATAGATATTTTTATAACGGATATCACGGGCTCGCAGGTGCGCCAGCTTACGGCCGACGCCGGCTGGAACGAGGACCCCACTTGGTCCCCCGACGGCAGATTTATAGCCTTTACCACAACGCGCGCCGGCAAACGCCAGATTTATATTATGGACGCCGACGGCAGCGCGCCGCATTTGATAGCCAATATAAGGGGCAATTCTTTTACGCCTAACTGGAGCAAATAACCAAACGGGCGGCCCGTAAACGCGGCTTTAAAATTTGTCTGACTTCGCGGCGTAGAACAAAATTCTCCGCCGCGTTTTTTACGCTTATTTTTCCGCATAATACCGCATTTGTTTTTGCTTTTGGGTTTGGTTCGCGTGGATTTCTTGGTTCTTGCGCGCAGGATATTGTTTGCAAAAGAAGCAAAATTTCCTAAAATCTAAATATTATATATATAATATATATATCAGCAGTATCAAAATTTTCTTTAGGAGTTTTACCAATGTCAAGAAAACCTTTCATCGCCGGTAATTGGAAAATGCACAATACCGTTGAAGAATCCGTAAATCTCATTGAAGGTTTAAAAGCCGCCAAAAATAAAAACAACGCCGATATTATGGTGGCCCCCAGCTTTACCAGCATTAACGCCGTGGTAAAAGCTTCCGTCGGTACCGGTTTTAAAGTTGCCGCACAGGATTGCTTTTATGAAGATAAAGGCGCGTTCACTTCACAGATTTCTCCCGTTCAGGTAAAAGGCGCGGGCGCAACGCACGTAATTTTGGGCCACAGCGAAAGAAGAAGCCTGTTCGGCGATACCGATGAAATTTTAAATAAAAAAGTAGCCGCCGCTTTAAAACACGGTTTGGTCGTCGTTTTTTGCGTAGGCGAAACTCTTGACCAGAGAGAAAGCGGCAAAACCGAAGAAGTAATCAAAGGCCAGCTCGTCAACGGGCTTAAAGGTTTTACGGCTGAACAGCTTAAAGATATGGTCGTCGCTTACGAACCGGTTTGGGCTATCGGCACCGGCAAAACCGCCACTCCCGAGCAGGCTCAGGAAACTCATAAAGCGATAAGGGCCGTCCTTGCGGAAATGTTCGGCAAAGATTTCGCGGACGCTGTAAGGATTCTTTACGGCGGCAGCGTAAAAGCCGATAACGTAGACGCCATTATGGCCAAGGAAGACGTTGACGGCGTGCTCGTGGGCGGGCAGGCTTTAATCGCTGAAAAATTCGTCAGAATTATCGACTATAATTAATTATGAACTTGGCAAAATATATAGATCACACCATACTCAAAGCCGTTGCGACCAAACAGGACGTAACCAAGCTTTGCGCGGAAGCGGCTCAATACGGGTTCGCTTCGGTATGCGTGAATCCTTTTTGGGTAAGCTTGTGCGCCGATTTGCTTAAAGGCAGCGGCGTAAAAGTTTGTACGGTAATAGGTTTCCCTTTGGGCGCCAATGCAAGCAAGGTAAAGGCTTTTGAAGCCGAACTCGCGATAAAAGAAGGCGCGGACGAAGTTGATATGGTAATCAATATCGGCGCGCTTAAAAGCGGTATGCTTGACGTGGTAAAAGAAGATATCGCCGCCGTGCGCGAGTCAAGCAAAGGCAAAACGCTTAAGGTTATTATTGAAACTTCTTATCTTACCGAAGAGGAAAAGAAAACCGTCTGCAAAATTTGCGCCGAATGCGGCGTGGATTTTGTAAAGACTTCCACCGGATTTTCAGACGCGGGCGCTAAGGCCGAAGACGTAAAACTCATGGCCGAAGCTTCCGGCCTGGCCGTAAAGGCTTCCGGCGGAATCAGGAGCAAAGAAGACGCCCTTAAAATGATAGAAGCCGGCGCAAGCAGGCTCGGCACAAGCGCGGGCGTTAAAATAGTTGCGGATTAGCTTATGATAAAACGTTGGGAAATAAGGGAGAATACCCTAACTGATAATTCAATATACATCCTTTTGGTTGAGGGCACGGAGGATTCTGCGCAAAATATTTCCGCGGGACTGTCGGCGTTTTGCCGTCTTATAGACGCAAAGGTTCCTCCCTTTACCCACGTTTTTGAGCTTTACAATATAACCGATGACAGCATGCTGGAAAAAATCCGCATCAAAATAGAAGAAATTTCCCAGCATGTTGTAATTGAAGGCGACGTAAACGAAAGAACAAAACACGTCGATTTGGATTTAATTTCGCCGGAAACGGAAATACTCGGCCGCGCACCCGGTACGGAAGAATCTTCGGAAGAGGCTTTCCCCGCGCAGATATCGGAAGAGCCTTTACAAGAGCAAAATGCGTTTTTTACCCCGCGTCGCCCCGCTTCAGACGCGCCAAGAGCTCAAGTTCCAAACCGCCCTGCTTTTACTCCGCACCGGCAAGCCGCCGCGCCCGAAAGAGCTGTTTCATCAACGGCTCCCGGTAAATCAAGCGGCGTGAGGGAAGATTTTTTTGAAGTAAAACCGCAAAAAGAAGAAACTAAAATTTCCGCAAGCGATATTTTCGGCTCGGTGGAAAAAAGTTCCACCGGCAAGGTGCAGTTATCCGACGGCAGTTTTTCCATAAGGCAGGATTTCGCCAGCGCGGAATCTTTAAATATCGAGTTGGAAAATTCCTGCGACGTCGGTGACGGTACTTTTATCAATCTGAGTTCCGCCGAAGGTACAAAGCTTAAAAGTTACAACACCGATGAAGATTTTAAAATGTCAATGAAAAATACCAAGACGGCCACCATGGGCATAGCCACTTTAATAGGCGGCCAATATCCTGAAGAAACGGTAAAAACAGCCCCTCAGCCCTCTTTAAGGCTTATGGGCGGGCTTGCAAACGAAGCCGCACAGCCGCGCAAAGAAACATTGATAGAAGATCCTTACAAAAAGGTAGAATCCGCCGCAAAGCCGGCCGCCCCGGCAAATAAATTTATGCCGGCTGTAGGCGAAACCGAAATCAGCCGTCCTGTGGCGAACAATGCCGTTGCGCCTGCGGGCGGACGCGCGCATAATATGGCGGAAAAGGCTGAGAAAATAGGTGGATTTTTTGGTAAGTTTTTCGGCAGGATAGCGGCAAAGGCTTCAGATCATCTAAAGAAGCACGAACATAAAACCGCCGCGCCTTTGCCGGAACAGATACAGCCGGAGCCCGTAAAAGCGTCAGAAGTTATGCCCGCGCAGCAAGCGGCTGTTCCCGCGGAAAATGTTAATACTCCCAAAGCCGAGGCACCCGCGCCGGCACCCAATCCGTTTGCGAATTTGGGTTCCAAAAAAATAACGGAGGAATTCGCGCCGAAGACCGAGCCCGCCAAGACTGTTCCTTCGCAGAGCGCTAAGAGCGTTTTCCACAGTATAGCTCAGGAAGGCAAATCCGCCGTACCGATAGACGAAATTTTGGCACCTGTTTCCGACAACGACCTTTCCGCTAAGATAGAAGTGGACGATATTTTTGCCGCGGAAACCATATGCGAATTTTACGCCGACCCTGAGGAAACGGGCGGACAAAATAAAGTAGATGAAATTTTGCAGGGCGGTGCGGCCCCGGCCCTTACGTCTTCCGCGAAGACGCCCGTAATGCCGCCGGAGAAAAAAACTTTAGGCAATTTCGAAGATTTTATGGATGTGCCTAATCTTTTGTCTTCTTCCGAGAAGCCGGCCCCTTCGGTGGTAAAACAAAATCCTCCCGAACCCGCCAAAGCGCAGGCCAAAGAGGAAGTTTCCGCTCCGCAAAGTCTTCAGACGGAAACGCCTCAGGCTCAGCCGTCCGGGAAAGCAAACGAAGAACCCGTAATCAGGCCCAGCGTGCAAAAGCCTGCCGCGCCTCAAAATACCGCGCGCGGGGATACGGCCCAGACCACGCAGACTCCTTTTATATTTACTTCCAACGCATTTAAACCTTCGGCCGATAACGGTTCGTCCGCAAAAAAACCTTTTGTAGCCGCGCCTCCGGCTTTCGGCAAGAATATGGCAAAGCCGGCAATGCCTAAGCCCGCCGTAAAAGCGGAGCAGGCCGCGGCGGAGGAAAGACCGCAAGTTGCTGCGCCCGCGCCGGTTAAACCTTCAAAGCCTGCGCCGGTAATTTTGGAAGAAGAAGCCGTCGCCGCGGAAAATGAAAGGATGTCCGCCCCGGCCGAGAATCTTCCCAATCCAAACGGAATAATCGATCTTAAAAAAGGTGCTGCCCCGGTGCAGGAAGCTAAATCTCAGGCTTTTGATATGAGTGCGGCTTTTGCCGACGCCGCCGAGCAGGCCGACAGCATAGAAACCAACGTAACGGAACTTAACGACGGCGAAAGTTTCTTAAATCCGCCGCAGACTGATACTCCCAACGAGGTTCATCCCCAGGAAATGGACGTCCGGGAAGAAAATGTTTTTGCTTCAGCCCCGGTGCAGTCTTCTTATGAAGAGCCTAGTCTTCCCGAGGAAGAAAAAGAGGCTCAGCCTAAGGCCGAAGCCGTAAATATTTTTGATACGCCGGCTGCCCAAGAGGGCGAATACCAAAGCCCAGTGGAAGTTTCCGCTGAGAATGTTTCCGCCCCTGCGGCGACCCCGGCCGAAGCCGTTGCTTTTAATGCGGAGCCTGTGGCAGAAACTGTAATGGAAAACGCACCGGAAAGTTTTTCTGCGGCATCGCAGGAACCTGCGGCTGTGCCGGCCCCGGCTTTAAAGACTCCGCCCAAACCGCCCGCGCCTCCTTCCGCGCCCAAGCCGCCTGCGGCTCAGGCTTCAGGATATGTCGAAAACGATTTTGCAAAACAAATAAGAGAAAGAATTGAAAAACAAATACTTAATGGGGAGATAAAAACTGATATGACACAAGACGATTTTAACAATAATAAATTGAACAGACCGTCCGCACCGGGACAAGCGGTTCCGCCCGCTCCCAAAGCGCCCGCCGCGCCGGTTCCTCCCAAGGTTAACGCTCCTTCCGCGCCAAGGCCCGCAGTTCCGGGAATGCCGCCGCGTCCCGCCGCGCCGAGGCCTGCGGTAAATCATGTTCAAGCTCCAGGCTCGGGCCCGGCTCATGCGCCGGTGCAAAGGCCGGTTTCATCTCCCGCACAGCAGCATGCGGCCCCGGCTCCGCGTGCGGCGACTATGGTGGATCATACGATTTTGGTTTCCGCCGGACAAGTTTACAAAAGGAACAACTGGCCTTTGGAAATTCCTTTAAATCCTTTGTTTACTTTTGACAAAATGGATATGGCTTCCAACCGTTTTGCCCATGCTACGGCCATGAGCGTCATAGATAATATCGGCACTATGCACAACCCGTTTATGGTGTATGGCGACAGCGGAACCGGCAAGACGCATTTCCTTAACGCAATGGGCTATGAACTTGCCATGAAAATCGGTCAGGAAAAGATTTTCTTTACAAACGGCGTGCGCTTTTCAAGAGGCGTGCAAAGATACGTTGAAGAAGGCAATATGAAACATTTGGAGGATTTCTTCTCCTCCGTAGAAGTGCTGATTATCGACGATATCCACCTTACCGCCGTCAACGAACACAACAGGGAATTTATCTCCCGCGTGCTTAACCGCTTCCTGCAGGAAAAGAAGCAAATCCTTATTTCTTCAAAATATCCGCCGGAAAGTTTGGCGCGTTTTGAAGAACTCGTCCGCTTCCGCTTGGATCAGGGCTGGGTTTCGGAACTGAAACATCCGCGCCAGCAGCACTTCTCCAAAATATACGCCAGAATGATGGAAGACGCGGAGCTGGGCTTGAACGACATACAATCCCAAGGTTTCCTTAATTTCGACAAAGTAAATTTGGGCTCCGTCGCCAGAAACATCAAAAGGGCGAAGGTCTTAAGCCGCCGAATCAACAACAGCGGGCTTATACAAATGTCCCATGAGCAAATCCTCAACGAAATGCTTGCCGTCAACGGGGAAAACGAAAACAGCGAAATCGTCAAAAAGGATTTCGCCGATATCGTAAGCATCAACAGGAGCGAGAATACCGACTGGGGCAACTTCGGCTTCTTCTACCCTCAGGATCAGGCGGACAAATTTAAATGGATAGCTTTCTGCGTAATGCAAAAAGCAAAAGAGCTTGGCATAAAAGGCGGGTTTAACTTCGCTTTGAAGAGCTCCTATTCCACGGATCATATAATTTCCGCCGCTTTTAAGATAGCCAATATCTGCGACAATAAAAATCTTAAAGGCGCGATAATTTTGGGCCCTGCGCTTTCCGTCTGTCAGGAATCCATAAGGGATAATTTCTATGATATCCTTACCCACATGCTTGAAGTAATGATGATACGCTGCGGCATAATCAACGACGAAAGCATTAAAAACCCCAGCGCCTACGTAAGAGTGTTGGGCGACGTTCTTAAATAAGAGGTGTGCATGAAAAAACTTACGCTTTTATGCTGCGGTGCTTTGCTTTTTACGGCGTGCCAGCGTTTTAATATCGGGCCGAAAGGCGCGGGCGAATACGTCCAGGCTTCCGCCACGGTCCCTTATGAGGAAATTTCCAAATCCGCGATGAAGAAGAAAGTCCTCAGGCAGGCGGAACTTAACGCGCTTGAAAAAGCCACAAGAGTGTTTCTATCCTCAAACAGCGCGGTTGAATTTCCGCCGGAAGTCAAAAAACAAATTATGGATAACCCGGACGGTTATATCAGGAAATCATATTTGACGACTTCTTACAGAAAAGGGGAAAATTATTACGGGGAAGCGCGCGTTATGGTGCTTGTAAGCGAGCTTTCCTCCAAAGTTAAGGAACTGCAAAGCGCGGATTATGTAAAGAAGACGAATATTTTTGTAGCCTCCAGGGAAACGGTCAACGGTGAAATATCTTTAAAGCAGTATTGCCGCCAAGGCATATACAAAGCTTTGAAGGATTATCCTTACGTTTTGATAGACGGCGGCAATTTAAGCCAAAACAATTTGGAAGATTACACGCAGGTTGTCGACAAAGCCAAAAAGGAAGGCGCAAGATATATAATCCTGGCGGAGGCCGCCGCGGACGAGCTTGAAAGCGCGTCGCAGCTTACGACTTCTTTTAAACCGGTAAGAGCCAAGGCTAACATTAAAGTTATCGCGGCCAGCAATTATCAGGTTATTACGGATTCGGCAGACAGCTTCACCGGGCTTGACGGAGTGCTTTCAATCGCCCAGCAAAAAGCTTTGACCGGCGCGTGCGAAAACGCCGGGGCGCAAACGGCCGAACCGATAAGTATGGCCGTAAATTCCGCGAAAACTTTTAAATTTATAGTCAAAGACGTAAACACGATAGAACGTTTGGAAGAAATGCAGAATATTATGCGCCAGCTTAGGGAAGTGGAAGATTTCAGTTTGGTTAAATATACCAACTCCAACGCCACTTTTGAAGTTCAGGCCAACATAAAAACGTCCGAAGAATTTTCGGCCAAGATTTTAAGGAGATATTATTCCAACTTCTCCATAGACAGGATTACCCCCGAAATAGTGGAGATGACTTTCCTTTAATCTTATGTTAGCCAGCATAGTATCAAGCTGTATCAACGCTTTGGATGGTTTTTTGGTTTCGGTCGAAGTCGATATTTCCGCCGGTTTGCCGTCGTTTTCTTTGGTCGGCCTGCCGGATCAGGAAGTGAAAGAAGCCAAAGACCGCGTGCTGGCCGCCATAAGAAACAGCGGTTTCGACGTCCCTTTAAAAAAAATTACGGTCAATCTTGCGCCGGCCGAAGTTAAAAAAGCCGGCGCGCATTTTGATTTGCCGATAGCTTTGGGCATACTTTCGGCCAGCGGCCAGCTGAGCAAAGAAGCCTCAGCCAAAGCTTCCGAAAAGGTTTTTATAGGTTCTCTCGGCCTTAACGGGAAAACGCATTCCTGCGGCGGAGTGCTGCCTATGCTTATATCGCTTAAAAAAGGCAAACGCCGCAAAGCCGTAATTCCTTTTGACAACTCCTCCGAAGCCGCCTATGCCGGCGTGGAAGCTTTCGGCGCGGTAAGCTTAAAGCAAACCGTTGATATGCTGGAAGGCCGGGCGGAATTCCCGGCGTGCGCACCGGCCGAGGATAACGATTTTTTGCCCGAAGCTGCCGCCGGCGATTTCAGCGAAGTCAAAGGCCAGGCCTTGGCCAAAAGAGCTTTGGAAATAGCCGCGGCCGGCGGCCATAATGTGCTTTTGGTCGGCCCGCCCGGTACGGGTAAAAGTATGCTGGCCAAGCGTTTTGCGGGCATTTTGCCGCCTTTAACCAAGGAAGAGCGGCTGGATATTTTACAGATTTATTCCGTATGCAAGCTTTTGGGCAAAAACGGCAAAATTCCGGGACGGCCTTTCAGGGATCCTCATCATACGATATCCAATATAGCTTTAATAGGCGGCGGGCAGACGCCTCGCCCCGGCGAAGTCAGCCTTGCGCATAACGGCGTTTTGTTCCTTGACGAATTTGCGGAATTTTCCCGTTCCTCTTTAGAAGTGCTGAGGGAACCTCTTGAAACTTTTAAAGTAACGATATCCCGCGCCAAAGACAGTTTTACATTCCCGGCTAAATTTACTTTGATAGCGGCGATGAATCCGTGCCCTTGCGGCTATCACGGCCATAATATAAAAACGTGCAGCTGCACGCCTTTGCAGATAAGCCGCTATAAGTCGAAAGTTTCCGGCCCTTTGCTGGACAGAATAGATTTAACCGTAAATTTAAACCCCGTCGATTACAAAGACTGGAACAAAAAATCCGAGGGCGAAACCAGCGCGCAAATAAGGGAGCGCGTCATCGCCGCGCGTGAAAGGCAGAAAGAACGTTTTAAAAACGGTTCCACCACGGCAAACGCTTTTATGACGGTTTCGGAAATAAAAGAATTCTGTCCGCTTCCGCCCGGCGGCGGAGAGGTTTTGGAACTTGCCATGAAAAAGCTGGGCCTTTCCGCCAGAAGCTTGGATAAAATACTTAAAACGGCGCGCACGATAGCGGATTTGGCGGGAAGCGACAATATTAAAAAAGAGCATATTATAGAAGTTATGCAATACCGTCCTTTTGACAGAAAAGGCGTAAGCGACATATAGGTTTCTTATGGCTTTATCATACGAAGAAAAACTGGCTTTAATCAAAATAAACTCTTTCAGCTTTTTAAGGGCCGATTGGCTTGGCCGTCTGCTGGAGATTTTTTCTTCTCCGTGTGAAATCCTCAAACAAAAGCCGGAACGTTTGAGCGAAGAGGGTAAAATTTCCCTTGAAACCGCTTCAAAATTTTTGGAGACGGCATCCCGTCTGGACGCCGAAGCAGAACTTGAAAAAACGGATAAAGTAAACGGCAAAATTTATTTTAAAGGGGAAGAAGGCTACCCCGAGGAACTTTTAAGCATAAAAGAACCGCCTTTGGTTTTATATGTGAGGGGAGTATTGCCGGCCGAGAACAGTGCAAACGCGGCAATGGTCGGCACTCGCAAAATAACGCCTTACGGCAGAAGGGCCGCCTCTAAACTGGCGGAAGATTTGGCCTTGGCCGGCGTAATTTTAGTCAGCGGTTTGGCAAGAGGCGTAGATACCGCGGTTCATTCCGCCGCCGTCAGAAACGGCAAACCTACGCTTGCTCTTATCGGTACGGGCATAGGCAGATGTTATCCGGCGGAAAACAGGGAGCTCGCCCGCGGCATACTTGATACCGGCGGCGCGATAATATCGGAACTTCCTTTTGACGCTCCTCCTTTGGCGCAGCATTTTCCAAGGCGCAACCGCCTGATAGCGGGCCTTTCAAAGCTTGTAGTTGTGGTGGAGGGGGAAGTGAAATCAGG
>NZ_CALGEO010000110.1:0-8321 GCF_937881865.1 Candidatus Proelusimicrobium excrementi | reverse complement strand
GGGCGTGGATGCCCTGGCCACCAGCGTGACTGCTGCTGCCATCGGCATCCTGATCGTGATGCTCATCATGATCATCCGCTACCGCATGGCCGGCATCGTGGCTGACTGGGCGCTGGTGATCTACATCATCCTGCTGTTCCTGTTCCTGGCTGTGGTGCCCGGCGTGCAGCTCACCCTGCCCGGCATCGCGGGTATCATTTTGTCCTTGGCGATGGCCGTTGACGCAAACGTTCTTATTTTGGAACGTATGAGGGAAGAAAAAGACAAAGGCCAGCCTTTGCCCATAATCATTAAAGAAGGTTATGACAAAGCTTGGAGCGCGATTTTTGACTCCAACCTTACCACCTGGATCGCTTCGTTGCTGTTGTTCCAATTCGGCACCGGCCCGGTCAAAGGCTTTGCTTTAACGCTTACCTTGGGTTTATTCGTGGGCGTGTTTACTTCAGTATTCGTAACAAGGGCCATTTATGAGCTTTTGCTTACGGCTAACCCGAAGGAGATTAGTATATGAGTTATTTTAAGATGCTTCCCAAAACAAATATAGACTTCATCGGAATCAGAAAAATATTTTTTATCATTTCCGGCATTTTGATGATAGCCTGTCTTCTTTCCGTTATTTTTAAAGGAATGAATTACGGTATTGACTTTACCGGCGGCACCGTGGTAAAAGTTCAGTTTGAAAACAATATCGACATTAAAGATATCCGCTCGGCCTTGGGCAAAGCGAATATCACCGCCGATATCCAAACTTTTATCGGGCGCAATTCTTTCGCCATTAAAGTAAAAGGCAGCCAAGACAGCGTCAATGAAGTCGCTCACAGCATTGAAGGCGCGTTGAAAAATACAAACGTCGCTTTCAATGTTGAACAGACCGACTTTGTCGGCCCCACTGTGGGCAGCTTCTTGGCGAAGAAAGCCATTATGGCTTTTGTGCTCGCTTTGGCGGCAATGGTGGTTTATATCGGTTTCCGCTTCCAAAACATAATTTGGGGCGCAATGGCCGTAGTGGCATTGTTCCATGACGTGTTTTTGACGATAGGCGTATTTTCAATCATGCAGCTGGAGGTGGACTTGGTAATCGTCGCCGCTTTGCTGACGATAGCCGGTTTCTCCGTCAACGATACTATCGTAATATTTGACAGAGTCAGGGAAAATATCGCTCTGCATCCCAAATGGGGCATTAAAGAGCTTTTGAACGTCAGCGTCAACGAAACTCTTTCCAGAACGATTATAACCTCCCTTACCGTAATCGTGGCCACCGCCATACTTTACTTTATGGGCGGGGAAGTTTTAAACAACTTCTCTTTCGCGATTTTAATCGGTTTGATATCCGGCACTTATTCCACCATGGTTTTGGTGCCCGGATTGGTCTATCAGTGGACTAAAGGCGGTAATTACAGCGTAGGCGCACCCGCCGACGCTCCCGCCGCCGCGGCTCAGGAAAGCAAACCCGAAGCCAAAAAGAAATCTTCTTACAAAAGGAAACCCAGAAAAAGCAGTGCAAAGTAACCGATGAGGAAGATTAAGAAGTTTAAAGTCGCAGTACATTTGAAGGAGATACTCCGCCGCATAAGGCTGGCCAATATTGACTCGTCCGCGGCGGGGTTTCCCCTTGAAAGCGACCTGGCCGTTTTTATAGCCTCGCTTCATCAGGCTTTAAGGCCGGGCGTCGTTTATGAATTTATTGAAGGGCAGTGCCTTGAGCTTTCTTCCGCCGGAATTAAGCATGAGGACAGATTTTCCGTCTGCGCCGTAACATTGGGGCGGGAAATAGAAGAAGCCGCCGCCGTGCTTACCAATATGCACGCCGCGGCGATAGCCAATATAGTAATTTACGATTTTTTGCGTACGGCAATAACTTTTATAGCGGATTTAATTAAAGAGGACGCCGCCAAAGAAGATTTTGAAGTTGAAGGATACGAACTTTTGTCCTCGCCCGTATTTGCATACGGCCCTTTGCCGAGATTTTTGAGGGAAGCGCCCAAAGCCGATCCGGAAATAGCCAAAGCCGCTTTGCCCGCTCTTTTTGAGAGGCTGAACGCGGCTAAAATAAACGTTAAATTTGAAAACGGCCAGGTATGGCCGAAAGCCACGGTCGTTTTTATAATGCCGTGGCGCAAGAAAAAAGGTAAAAAATAAATGCCAAAAAACAGATTAAGCGCGTCAAGCAAAATAAAATATTCGCTGGTAGCCAATTTTATCTCTTTCTATATTCGTTTTTGCGGCATATTTACCAAATATATAAAAGGCGGCGACGCAAACGCCGTCGAAATCGATAAACGCCAGCGCGTAATTTACGCGTTTTGGCACAATCAACAAACTTTCCTTTTATATCCTTACAGAAAACAGGGCAAAATTTGCGTATTGGTCAGTATGAGCAAAGACGGGGAATATATAGCCAGAGCATTGACTAAATTTAAAATGAAGGCCATGCGCGGTTCAACCACAAGGGGCGGTTATTCCGCTTTAAGAGGGCTTATGGACATATCCCAAGCCGGATATAACCCGGCGATAACGCCCGACGGCCCCAGGGGCCCCGTGTACAACGCCCATGCCGGTATCATTTATTTGGCCCAAAAAACGCATTTGCCCATTATCCCGGCGGGTGTTGCCAGCAGTCATAAATTTTCGATAAATTCTTGGGATAAATTCCAGGTGCCTTTGCCTTTCGGCAAATGCGCTGTAATTTACGGGCCGCCTTTATGGGTCGGCGAAGACGACGACATCGAACAATGCCGCCGCAAACTTACGGAATATTTAAACGAAGCCACGGCAAAAGCCGTAGAGGCGGTATCCTAATGGGCTATTTTATTTTGTTTCTTCTTAATCTTTTTGCTCCTTTTGCGGCATTGGGCGTGGTTGTTTTCTTTTTCTTCTCGCCCAGGCGCAATTTGCTGAAAAATTTAAAATATGAACTTTCCCAGCGTTTCGTGCTGAGCCCTTTCGGGCAAAGGCCGGCCAAATCTTTATGGATACACGCCGCCAGCGTGGGGGAAGTCCGCTCCGTGATAAAGCTTGCCGGGCTTTTAAAAGAATATTACGGCTGCCGCATAGTTTTAACCACTTCCACCGCCGCCGGAAGGAATACGGCTTTAAAGGAGCCCGTCTTTGACAAAGCGCTTTTAATGCCGGTGGACTGCTATCCTCTGGTAAAAAGATTTATAAAATTCTACCGCCCGGCTTATTTATATATAGTTGAGGCAGACTTATGGCCCAATATGATAGCGGCATCCGCTGCCTGCGGAATAAAAATCGCCGTCGTAAACGGCAGGCTCTCGGCCCGCAGCGCGAAGCGTTATAAATTGCTTTCTCCTTTGGTTAAGCTGCTTATGGGCAAAATCACTTTCATCTGCGCGCAGACGGAAGAAATCCGCCAAAGGTATATATCGCTCGGCGCGTCGGAAGATAAAGTTTACGCTTGCGGCAATATAAAATACGATTTGCTTAACGAATATCCTTCCAGAGAGGGGGAAGTTTCCTCACTTTTCAAAGCGATAGGCTGGCAGGACGCTTTTATAACCGTCTGCGGCAGCACTCACGAGGAGGAAGAAGCCGTTATTATTAAAGCCGCCCGCAGAGATAAGGATATAAAATTTGTAATAGCTCCCAGGCATTTGGAGCGTAAAAAGCAAATTTTGCGCAATTTGGCCGAATCGGGCGTTAAATATGTTTCTTTGAGTTCGTATAAAAAAGAAAAGGATTTTGAAGGCTGCCGTATTCTGCTTGCCGACGCAATGGGCTGGCTGGGCGCGTTTTATAAAAAAGCTTCGGTTTGCTTTGTCGGCGGGAGCATAAGCAAATGCGGCGGACACAACTTTTTGGAAGCGGCGGTATTTTCAAAGCCGGTATTATTCGGTAAATATTATTATAATACGCCGGACGTGGCCGAAGCTCTTTTAAACTGCGGCGGCGGTGTTTTGGTTAATGAGGAAAATTTCGCTTCCAAAACGGAAGATTTGTTTAATGATAAAGCCCTTTTGGCCGAATGTGGAAAAGCGGCGGGGCGATGTTCTTTATCTTTTAAAGGAGCTACCGACAGAACCTTAAAGGTAGTGGAAAAATATGGAAAATAAAAACAATAAAGTGCTGGTTATGCGATTATCATCTTTGGGCGATATAGTTTTGCTTTCGCCGGTGTTTAAAAACATAAAAGATAAATGGCCGGGGTGTAAGATAACCCTTTTGGTCAAAGAACAGTTCGCCCAAGCTTTGGCCGGGCACCCGGATATTGACGAAATAATGGTTTTCAAAGGCTTTATCCCGACGCTGAAAGAAATCCGCGCGGCTCATTTTACCCATCTGCTGGATTTGCATGCAACCTTAAGAACCATGCTGCTTTCTTTGTTCTCCGGCGTACCCAACAGGCAGCGTTATAACAAAAACTCCATGGCCAGAAGGCTGTACGTCAAGTTTAAAATGCCTAGCCCCGCTTTGGAAAAGCACACTCTTGAAAAATATCTTGAAGCTTTAAAACCTTGGGATATCCCGATAAAATATAAAACGCCTGATTTAAACGATTGGAAGTTTCAGGCCGTGGACCTCTCCAAAAAAGAAGTGCAGAATATATGTATCTTCCAAACCTCTTTCCTGGGCGATTCCGTTTTGACGACGCCGCTTATCCAAAAGACGGCCAAGCTTTTCCCTCAGGCCAAGATTTTTGTCGTTACGCGTCCGTCCAACGTTGAAATATTCCAGAACTTAAAAGAAGTTCATAAAGTTATCGTGGACAATAAAAAAGGCTGGGGCAAGATATTCGGCGTATTTAAAACGGCCAAAGCAATAAAATCCTGCAATATCGACGTAATTTTAGTGCCGCACAGAAGCTTTAGGAGCGCGCTTACTGCCAAACTCAGCGGAGTAAAAGTCCGCATAGGTTTTACCAACAGCGAAGGCCGCTTCCTGTTTACCAAAACGGTTCCTTTTACTTGGATGATACACGACGCCGAACGCAACTTGTATCTTTTGCAGGGCATAGTTAACGAGAATTTCAAATCCGCCAACCTAAATATGCAGGGCGCGGGGGAAAATGCGGAAGAAAGCGTCAGCCAAATGCTTAAGGAGGCCGGCGCGGAAGGCAAAACGCTTATAGGCGTTCACCCCGGTTCCGTCTGGCCGACAAAATGCTGGCCGCTTGAAAATTACGCAAAACTTATCGGCAGAATGGAAAAAGAATTGGGCGTAGTATCCGTAATCGTAGGCGGCAAAACGGATTTGGACTTAAGCGAACAAGTATGCCGTCTTTCCCAGGCTCATCCTATAAACTTTGCCACCAAAACGACTTTGACGGAACTTATGGCCCTTATGAAGCATTTTAAGCTTTTCATAACCAATGATTCCGGCCCCATGCACATAGCCACCGCTTTCGGCGTACCGACTTTGGCTATCTTCGGCCCCACCACAAAAGAACTCGGCTTTTTCCCTTACGGGGAAGGCAATAAAGTTGTGGAGGTAAAAGGCCTTCCTTGCCGCCCTTGCGCTTTACACGGCGGCAAAAAATGTCCTTTGGGTCATTTTAAATGTATGCGCGACATCACCGTTGACGAAGTCTTTGACTCCGCCAAAGAGATGCTGAACGTCCATAACGGCTGATTTTTATGAAGAAATTTCTTACTTTTCTTTTTATAGCTTTTTTTGCGGCCCCGGTTTTCTCCAAATCCGCGGAATATACTTTGGAGGATATCTCCGACGGTTTGGCCGCTAAGGAATTTACGGCTTATTTACAGCCCGTATATTCCGTTTACGAAGGCAAAATAACGGAAGCCGAAGTCCTTTCCAGGTGGAATAAAGGCGGGAAAATAATTCCTCCCGGGGCATATATTCCCGTACTTGAAAAATCCGAGCTTATAAAAGATTTCGATCTTTATATGCTGGCCTTGGCCTGTTCTTACGTCAAACAGATAGAGAAAAGCTCCGGCATGGCCGTACCTTTGGCGGTAAATTTTTCCCGCTATACTTTATCTCAGCCGGGCATAGTTGAAGAAATGTCAGATATAAGCGAGGCTTTCGGCGTTGACCGCTCTCTTATTGGTATAGAAATAACCGAAAGTTTTGATTTAACTTCCCGCAAAGAGGCCGCCGCCGCACTTGCCGCGCTTAAGAAAAAAGGCTTTGTAACTTATATAGACGACTACGGCGCTGGCTACACCAAGCTGAGCGATTTAAAACTTTTTGCTCCGGATATACTTAAGCTGGATAAAAGTTTTCTGCCTAAAGATGAACGTCTTGCCGAAGTTTCCGCGGAATCAATATGCAAAATAACCAAGCGCGCGCACAAAGCGGGGATGATTGTTATATGCGAAGGCGTTGAAACCGAAAACCAGCTTGATTTGCTTAAAAAATGCGGGGTGGATTGGGTTCAAGGCTATTTGAAGAGCAAGCCTCTTCCCCTGAAAGATTTTATAAACAAACTAAAAACTGACAACAAGAGGTAATTATGAAAGGTATTCGCAGTGTAATTTTTGTAGTGATATTCTTTATTTTGGCCGGTCTTATCGGATATGGTTTGGAGAAGCTTGTCGTAGCGATACTTCCCTCTGACGCCGTCGGCACTTTGGTAAGAGTTTTTGATATCGGCGTACACGCTTTATCGTTTAACTTTAACGTGTGCGGCATAATCGGTTTGATACTTTCCTATTTAATCGTAAGCTATTTGATGAAGAAATAATATGCGTCTTATATTGGCTTCGGCTTCCCCTCGCCGCAAAGATATTTTAACAAGGCTCGGCTATAAATTCGACGTCATTTCCTCCGACATTAAAGAGAATACTTTAAAGAAGCGTCCTCACGCAAAAGTAATGGACATAGCTTTGAAAAAGGCGTTCAGCGTCGCGGCTTTATATCCGGGCGCAGTGGTAATCGGCGGCGATACGATAGTTTATTGCAAGGGGGAAGTACTTGGCAAGCCTAAGGATAAGAAAGACGCTTTAAGGCTTTTAAATAAGGAAAACGGCAGCTGGCAAAGCGTTTACAGCGGTTTGGCGATAGTTTGCAAAGATAAAAATAAAATCCTTACCGGCTATGACGTTACCAAATGCAAAGCCAGAAAGCTTGATAAATCCACGCTGGAAGAGCTTTCCGGCAAACATCTTGATAAGGCCGGCGCTTACGCCATGCAGGATAAAGACGATATGTTTATTGAACGTTTTGAAGGCTCCGCCGATAATGTCGTCGGCTTTCCTTCGGAGCTTTTCCTTGAAATGATAAAGGAGTTTGAAAATGATTAAAACAGATATTCTTATTATAGGCGCGGGCCCGGCGGCTTGCGGTGCGGCGGTTTATACTTTAAGGGCCGGTTTAAAGACGGTTATGCTGGGGGGGAGTTCCCTCGGCGGACAGCTTTTGCAAACCAATGATATCGAAAACTACCCCGGCTTTATAGACCCTGTTTCCGGCTTTGACATTATGGATAAAATGCACAAACAGTGCAAACGCTTGGGCGCGGAGATATTGGGCGAAACCGTCCTGCGCTTGGATGCGTCTTCCAATCCTTTCAAAATATATACGGAATGCGGCAAAGAGTATGAGGCCTTAAGCGTGATAATCGCAACAGGCGCGGCGGCCCGCTGGCTTGGCGTTAAAGGCGAGGGTGAATATAAAGGCAAGGGTGTTTCCGCCTGCGCCACGTGCGACGGATTTTTCTTCAGGGGTAAAGAAGTATGCGTAATCGGCGGCGGCAATACTGCTTTTGAAGACGCCTTATTTCTGACCAATTTTTGCTCTAAGGTCTATTTGGTCCACAGACGCGAGGGTTTCCGCGCGGATAAACTTACCGTGGATAAAGCCAAAAGCAATCCTAAGATAGAAATGCTTATTCCTTACGTGGTTGATGAGGTTAAAGGGGAAAACGGCTCGGTAACCTCTTTGGTTTTAAAGCACGTAATTGATAACTCTTTAAAGGAAATAAAAACAAGCGGCGTTTTTGTAGCCGTGGGCTCAATCCCGCAGACTCTGTTTTTAAAGGGCAGCGGCGTTGAAACTGCCGCCGGCGGACATGTCATAATAAACGAGCATATGTCCACCAATGTACAGGGAGTTTTTGCCGCGGGCGACTGCGCCGACGAGTTTTACAGACAGGCGATTATAGCCGCCGGAAGCGGGGCTAAGGCGGCGATAGAAGCTATAAACTATGTAAACTTAGTTAAATAGTACTGCTTTTATTCGTGTAAAGTTGCATTCTCTATGCTAGCAATTTTCCATATTTAGGCAAATTTAAGTTTTTTCCTCGCTTGGATACTGCGCGCCCTTTGGGCGCATCATGCTTAGTATACCGCGCTTAGAATAAAACTTAAATTTGCCTCAAATCTAAAAAATCTCGCGGGTTG
>NZ_CALGEO010000109.1:0-18663 GCF_937881865.1 Candidatus Proelusimicrobium excrementi | reverse complement strand
GTTTCTTACGCCGGTATAATCATCTTCCACAAAAGCGCGGGTAAGCTGTATGGCTCTGTCCTGGCGGAAGTTGAAGAATATTATGCCGTCGCCGTCCCGAACGCCTTTATAACCGTTGATTACGGTAGGCGGTATATATTCGTCCACCATTTCCCCGCCGTCGGGAGTTTTATCGTTCTTATAAGAACTTTCGATAGCTTCCTGCGCGGTGGCGGCATGACGGCCTTTGGCGTCGACTATCAAGTCGTAAGCTTCGGAAGTAAGCTGCCAGGTTTCATTCCTGTCCATGGCGTAGTAGCGGCCCATTACGGTAGCGACTTCGCCCGCGCCGTATTCGGCCATTTTGGCTTCCAGCATTTTAAGATAGCCCAAAGCGCTGTGAGGAGGAGTATCGCGGCCGTCGGCAAAAAAGTGGACCCATACGGTTTTTATTTTCTTTTCCGCCGCGTGTTTGATTATGGCGTAAAGATGATCTTGGTGGGCGTGCACGCCTTCGTCCTGTACAAGGCCCATTAAATGCAAAGCACCGCCGGTTTTGACGCAGTTGTCAATAACGGCTTTGAAAGCGGGCGCATTGTAAATGGAACCGTCTTCAAAAGCATCTTTAAGCCTTTTAAGTTCCTGAACCACGATTCTGCCGGCGCCCATATTAAGGTGGCCGACTTCCGAAGAACCCATATATCCGGCCGGAAGGCCGACGAGTTCGCCGGAGGCTTCAATTAAAGTGTGCGGATAATTCGCCAAATATTTATCTACATTGGGCGTATTAGCCTTGCTGACGGCGTTGTGCTCTTTTGAGTTCCTGACGCCCCAGCCGTCTCTGATTAAAAGTACGACTTTGCTCATAATTAATATCTCCTGTTAGTTAAATCCTATCACTTTTTTGGTTTGCAGGGCAAAAAGATCGCCGACGGTGCTCGCGCCCATGGCTTTGAACTTGGACACGAAATGATAAAATATTTTTTCCGTCATTATCGTATCGGCCATGGCGCGGTGCCAGCCCTCACAGGAAAAGCCAAGCTCTTCGGCTATTATACCGAGCCTGTTCCTAGAAAATTTGCCGTGGCAGCGAGCGAATTTAAGCGTATCCAAAATCACCATTTCCGGCATATTCAAACTGAGCAGTTCAAATTCCCTGCGTAAAAAAGCCGTGTCAAAATCCGCGTTATGGCAGATAAGCACATTGCCCTGCAAAAAATCAATCAAATTAAAAGCTATGTCGGCAAAAGCGGGCGCCGACGCAACCATCTCGTTTGTGATGCCGTGTATGGCCGTAACCTCCGGAGAGATTACCACCTGAGGGTTCAAAAGAGTCGCGTAACTGCCGGCGCGCTCTCCGCCCCGGCTGCCGAGCATGGCGACTTCACAGATGCGACCCCCGTGCAAAGGATCAAGCCCGGTCGTTTCCGTATCCAAACAAATAAATTTGGCTTCTTCTATTTTTTTATTTAACATATTCCGTGAAAAACACCCCTGCATAATATCGCGAAGGCGGCCGTAATAAAACAACCTGTATAAAAATAGAAACCGCCGTCTTCAAACAACTTGGTTTTAAACAAACAAATCAAAATAACGGCCGCGCACAGCACCCCGAACCACCCCGGCATAAGAATCAGCAAAAATAAAACTACTCGCAAAAGCATACTCAAAAAGCGTCGGTCAAAAAAAGCTTTTATATTAATGCGCTCATCCAGAGCGAGAGAAAGCCTCAGCAAAAAAGCCGAAAGCACATAACTGACAATAATGCAGGAATTTATTATAAACAATAAATCGGAACCGTAAATATAATGAAGAAAATCCCCGTCAAAAGGCAATACCGGCGTAATTATAAGCAGTATTGAAACCAAAATAAACTGACGCGCCAGAAAAAAGAACAGCGCGCTCCTGCGTATTTTTACCCCCCGCCCCAAAAAACCGACGGCAAAATAAGCCAAAGCGGCCACAAATGCGGCGTAAAAACCGTTAAACTGCCTGCCGGCTATCTCAAACCAAGGCAGCGTAATATAATTTAAACAACATAAACAAAGCGCAATAAAATATAATCCGGCGCGCCATACGAAATAACCTATATTTTTGGTTTTAAGAGCTTTCCTTTTTAAAACGAAGTCGGCAAGCAAATGGCCTAAAAGAAGATGCCAAAAAACAATCATTCTTTGCCCCCGTCGGGCAGAGTGAAAACCATTTCGCACCCTTCGCCCGCTTTTGAAAACGCTTCCATTTCCCCGCCGTGAGCCAAAACCGTTTGGCGGACTATGCTGAGCCCCAAGCCGTAGCCTTTTTCGCTTCTGTCGGCGCGGTGGTACTTTTCAAAAATCTTGGGCAGTTCGTCTTCCGCTATGCCGCGGCCGGTGTCTTTAACGCTGAATTTATGCTTAGGAGTTCTGCCCGGTTCCGTCAGATATTCATAAGATATTTCCACGCCGCCCTTATCGGTAAATTTTACGGCGTTTGAAAGCAAATTGGAAAAGACCCTTTCAATAAGGCCTTGGTCGGCGAATATCTCCAAAAACTGAGGCAGAAAGGATTTAACGTATAATCCTTTTTGTTCCGCCAAAGGTTTTATAGCCGCGATTACCCCGGCCAAAGAGGCGGAAACGTCAAAACGGCTTTTGTTTAAAGTAAGCAGGCCGCGTTCCAAACGCGATACGTCAAGAATATTCTCAACCAATGTACCGAGCATATTGGAAGAAGTTTCCATAGCTTCCAGCATTTTGGCGCGTTTGGCTTCGTCCAAGCTGCCTTCTTTGAGTATCATAATATAGGCTTGAAGGCCCATAATTGGCGCGCGCAAATCATGCGCGACCGCGTTGAAAATATCATTCTTCATTGAGCGGATTTCATGTTCTGCCGTAATATCGCGGAAAATTATTATTGAAACGGCTTCTTGATTGGCGGGACGGAAAAGTTCGTTTACGATTTCAAAATAGCGTTTTTTCTCTTCGCTCTCATAGGAAAACACCGTTCCGCTCTTAATGCCGGCAAGTTCTTTTATGCTCGGGCGCGGCATTGAACCGTAAAGAGTGCATTCCAAATCCCCACAAAGCGCGTCACTTTCAAGAATCTTATTGGCAGTAGCATTGGCGAACAAAAGCCGCCCTTCGGCAGTGGCCATAATAAGGCCGTCGCGCATGAGCCCGGCCAGCATATCTATTTTCTTTTTCTCGTCCAGCAGTTTATCAAGCTGGACCGCTTGGTAAACGCTTAGGCGGGAAGCCATTTCGTTAAAGGTTTTTATAAGGATTTCAAATTCCCCCCACGCTTCGGAAGAATCTATCGAAACGTCGAAATCGCCGGAGGAGATTTTCTCCGCGCCTTTTTTTAATTTCTCCACCGGTTCGCTGATTTCCTTGGAGAAAATATAAGCCGCAAAATAAGACAAAGTGGTTGTAACCAAAATGAAAAACGCTATCATCCAGCTGGTAAGCGTTATCGTATAAAAAGCCTCTTTGCCGTACTGCAAAGCTATTACGTATACGCCCGGCAAAACGGTAGCCGCGTAAGCGCCGACGAAGACATCGCCTTCCGGCGTTTTTACCTCTTTTATAAGGCCGTTGTTTTTAAGCAAAGCAGACGAAAGCTGCGCGGCGGAAACGGGCGGAGCGGGCAGCATATTAAAATCCGAAAAGCCTTCAGCCGAAGCCAGATAAAGCCCGCCGGTAACGCCCAGCCTTTGCATACCGACCGAGTACCAAACGCGGCTTAAATCCAAAACGGCAAAAAGATATTCCCCGTTTTCAAGCGGATAAATAACCCGCACATAAGGAGCGGAAAGGGAATAATCAACATAATTTACCGAAACTTCGCCCAGAGTTAAAGAAGAAAAGACCCCCTCGGAAGAAATGTCAACCGGCGGCAAATTTTTCTCGATTTCGCCGCCTCTGCTCCTTGAAAGTTCTTTGCCGTCTTTACCCAAAAGCGCGGCGAAGACGATATCCGGATTGGCTTTAACGCCGTCTTGAAGCAGACCGGCAAAAACCTTTTCGTCAACGTGATACAAATGAGCGGACGCCCCCAAAAAATCAAGACGGGCGACGGAATCTTCCACATTCTGCTTGATATACGCCGAAGAAATATCGGCGAGGTTAAAATAATTTTCAAGAATGGCCTGTTTGCCGCTGTTTTGATAGTAAAACAAAAATATCCCCGTTACGAATAATGGGGTTATTATCACTACTATAAACAGTTTAAACAGTCTTGAAAATAAAGTCATTTCTTTTTTGCTTTGTTTTTTACTTTATCAAAAACTTTTTTGGTTTCGGATTCGTTTTTTATTTTTTCCACGGATTCTTCGCTGACAAGGTAAGCCACTCTGTTTTTTACGGTTTGTTTTTTGTTCTTCTCGCGCTGTTCAAGCTTCTGCTTTAAAAGCTTTATTTGTTCTTCCTGACGTTTTATACGCTGTTTTTGTTTTTCTATTAATTCCTCTTCCCGCGCGAGTTCCTTTTTTTCTATATCCTTTTTGACAGCGGGTTTTGAAGCTGCGGGAGCGGCGGAGTATTTAAGAATTAAAGCTTTTACGTCGTCTTCTTCGTCCAAGACGTTCGCTTCGGCCTTTTTTAAAGAATATTTGGCCGCCGCATCAGACAGCGCTTCTTTTTGCGCGAAAGCAAAAATACCGCACCCAAAAAATAAAAGGCTAAGTATAAAATATCTCATAAAAACCTCTATTCGTCCTTAAGGCCGGCGGCTTTAAAACCTTCCGCGCGAAGCTTGCAGGCGTCACATTTGCCGCAGGGCTTTTTGCCGCCGCGGTAGCAGCTCCACGTCATTGAAAAGGGCACATTAAGCTTTTTGCCGAGTTTGGCTATCTGAGCTTTGCTGAGTTTTAAAAGCGGAGTAATGATTTTAATGCTTCCGCCTTGAGAGCCCTTTCTGGTGCCTTCTTTAACGGCTTTTGCCAAAGGTTCGTAAAATTCCGGGCGGCAGTCTGGGTAGCCGGAATAATCTATGGCGTTGGGGCCGGCGATTATAGCATCGGCGTTTATTGAATCTGCCAAGCTGGCCGCAACCGCCACAAAAACCAAATTGCGCGCCGGAACATAAGTGGAAGGTATCCTTTTGGTGTTTTTTATCACTTCCAAAGATTCATCAGGGATCGCCGCTTTGCCGACTAAAGAAGTAGCCGCGGCAAGCCAGGGCAAATTTAATTTTATTTCCGTAAGTTCCACGCCCAATTTTTTGCAAATCGCTCTGGCGCTTAAAGCTTCGCGGCTGTGCTTCTGCCCGTACTTTATGTTAAGAGCATGGCATTTATAGCCTTTGTCCAAAGCCCAGTAAAGGCAGGTTGTGCTGTCCAATCCGCCGGAAAACAAAACCACGGCTGTTTTTTGTTTGGACGATCCGGCCTTTTTTTTAGTTACGGGCATTTCTCAACCTCTCAATTTCGGCATATTCTTCTATTTTTACTTTGTCTTCTTCCGTAACTTCTCTTGCGTATTTTACAAAGTAGGCCGCAAGAGTTATCGGGTGGCCGTCTTCGGCGGCGGCGTCATCATAAAACTGATTTAAAATTATAGCATTGGCGCCTTTGGCCGCGGCGGCTTTTTTTATTTTTAAGATTTCCGCTTTTAAAACGACGTCGTCATCCGGCAGAGCTTTTATTCTGTACATGCCTATCGGAGCCCAAGGCTCTTTAATATCCTTAAGATAAGTGAAGACCGGCATTTTTGAAGCGTCCGAAATTTGCACGGAAAGCCCGTCCGGGCCCATCGGAATATAATCCGTATTCGTTATAACGCTGGCGCAGGCGCATAAAACGCAAAGCGCGGAAACGGTTAAAATCATTTTTTTCATTTTTTGTTTTTCTCCTTCGCCGCCAATTGTCCGCAGGCGGCGGAAATATCTGAGCCGAGGCTCTTTCTTATACTTACGTTTATGTTCATGGCTTTAAGCGCGGAAGCAAATTTCTTGACCGTGCTTTCATCAGTTGCCACGGCCTTGCCGACGGCCGGGTTGCACGCTATCAAATTTACGTGCAAAAGGTAATTATCCTTAATGGAATTTATCCATTTGCCGAGCTTCCTTACATGCGCCGGGGAATTATTTTCCCCCTCGATAACGGTATATTCTATAAAAACTTCCCTTCCGGTACGCGCGATATACTCTTCCAGTTTTTCTTTTACGGTTTCAAGATTGTATTTGCGGTTTACCGGCATAAGGCGGGTTCTTTCTTCGTCGTCGGCGTTATGCAGGGAAAGCGCCAAGTTGACTTGGGGCAGATCCTGAGCGAGATTAAAAAATTTATCCGCTATGCCGGAAGTGGAAACGGAAATGTGACGCTGACCGATATTCAAATAATCGGCGCAGGATAAAGTTTCTATGGCTTTTACCACATTTACATAATTTAACAAGGGTTCGCCCATACCCATAAAAACTATATTGGAAACTCTTTCGCCCAAATTGTGCTTTCTTAGGAATTGATACCAAAATAAGACTTGGTCGGAAATTTCTTCGTCGGTTAAATGGCGTTTAAACCCCATTTTGCCTGTGGCGCAGAAAGCGCAGCCCAAAGGACACCCCGCCTGGGAAGAAACGCAGACGCTCCACGTTTTGCCGGGCTTCATAAGCACGGTTTCTATGCGGTTTCCGTCGTTAAGCCTAAGCAAAGCTTTAAAAACCAAATCCAGCTTGGAACTTTGTACCGTTATGACGTCAAAAGAAAGAATTTTAAAATTCTTTTTAAGTTTTTCCCTTAAGTCGGCCGGCAAATTGACGGCTTCCTCCCAAGAGCTCACTCCTTTATGGTACACGGCCTCGCGCACCTGAGCGATTCTGTAAAGGGGTAAATCGTTTTCTTTTATAAATTTTTTTATATTATCAAATATCATAGTCAACCTTTTAAATTTGCTCCGCCGCGGCTTCGTTTTTTTGTTTTTTCTTTCTTGAAGGCAAAGGCGCGGTAAGAACGTAAATAAGATAGGTTTTAAGCAGTTCAAAGCTGAACATGGCCGAAATTAAAACCATATTTATAAAGTAAATCCAGCCGTAATCCAAAGAGGATAAACTTCCGCCGAAAATCATTTTGACGACATTTGCCAAAGGCAGGACCGTGAAATCTTCGTAAACGTAAAAACAAAAAAACGCCTGCAAAGCCGATACGACCCACGCGTTGCGCTCCCTGAGCAAAATAAGAATTATCTGCGCAAAATATATTACGGACATGGCGACAAACACTTTAGTCGCCACCGTGGAATAATCAAAACCGTGATAGGCAAGCGCAAGCAAATTCCTTAAAAGCCCGGCCAAGCAAAAGAACAATATAAGGTATAAAACGGGATCTATAGCGCTTAAGTAAGCGACCGCTTTTTTACCTTTCGATACTATAAGATTCATTTTCCCTTTTCCTGTCAAAAGCAGATTTTATAAGAGAATCAAGTATGTCTTCATACTTTTTGCCGCTTGCCTGCCAAAGCTGAGGGAACAAGCTTGTGGCCGACATTCCGGGAAGAGTGTTAATCTCCGAGAAATAAAACTTTCCGTCTGAGCCCAAAAGGAAGTCCATTCTCGCCAAACCGCAGCCGCGTAAAACTTTAAACACCAAAGCCGAAGCCTTGCGCATTTCGTCCTGCGTTTCCTGCGGGATATCGGCGGGGATTTTCATATCGCATCCGTGAGGATCTTCATACTTGGCTTTATAATCAAAAAAAGCGCTGTTTACGGCTTTAAGCTCCCCGCAAAGAGAGGTGTGTATGTTCTTGCCAGAGCCTACGACCGCGCAGAAAACTTCCCGTGCTTTGTCTACGCCTTTTTCTATCAAAATACTGCCTTGATATTTAAAGGCTTTATCTATGGCGGGTTTAAGATCTTCGGGAGCGTCGACGCGCGTAACGCCAACGGAAGAACCGAGGCTGACCGGCTTCACGAACACCGGGTAGCCAAGCCCACCCACCGCCGCCTGCAAATACGGCAAATCGTAATTGTCATCCTTTTCCAGTTTGATATACGGAGCGATTTTAACGCCGTAAAAAGAGGCCAAAAGTTTGCAGAGTTCTTTATCCATGCCGAGCGCGCTTGTCAGAACGCCGCAGCCTACGTAAGGAACGCCTAAAATTTCAAACAGCCCCTGCATCGTGCCGTCTTCGCCCATGGCCCCGTGCAATACCGGGAAGAATACATCAGCTTTATAAGTTTGCCCGTCAAGAGCGTAAAGATTATAATCCTTGCAAATTACCGGGGAGACTTCCCTGTCCGCGGGCTGAAGAGGACCGCATTTTTCCTGCACAAACCATTTGCCTTCGCGCGAAATAAAAATTTTTATGATTTTGTATTTTTGCTCAAGAATGTCGCAAACATAGGCGGCGGAGTGGACGGAAACTTCATGTTCCGTGCTTTTGCCGCCGTAGATTATGCCTATGGTTATGTCTTTCATATTAAAACTCCGAATTTTACTCTTTAAAGAGCGACCATTTTATTCTGTAAAAAACGCTTTTGGTCTTTTTAAGGAAATCCGAATAAGCCTCGCTGCCTCTGTACGTGGGCGGAAGACGTCCGACCGGCTTTCTTGAAACGCCGCCGTGCGCTTTGACGGAGTGATCTGTAACTTCCATTTCGTCATAAGCTTTTAAGCCGTCCTGCACTTTCGCCAAAGGATTTGTCGACTGTTTTATAGTAGTGGCTTTTACCGCTTCTATATCCGGGTTGGTGGCCGTAGCCATGGTGTCGACGTCTTCTTCCTTAAAGCTGACGTCGCCGTCGCCGAAAATCATACTTAAATCCATTTCGTTGCCGTCGACTTCCACCTCTTCCAAGTTTTGCATGGGCTCGGCGAAAGCCGCTATCGCGTCGGCCGAAGAATCGTAATGGGTGGAAGTTTTCTCCGCCGGTAAGGCCGTTGCCGTTTTAGCGGCGGCGGGGACGGTTTCCGTCTTAGGAGATATCGTTTTGGCGGCTTCCGCAACAGGCGACTGAGGCTTTGCCGGCTGCGGCGCGGCGGGAGCCTGAGGCGGCATTGTTTTCCGCCTTTCCATAGCGGCTTTTGCGGCCGCGCGGGCCTGATCCGTCCTTATTTTGTTTAAAGTGATTTCCGTTTTGGCCGCGTCCTCTTTGGCCAAGTTTAAAGAAGTGGCAAGATTTTTGTTTTCTTCTTCAACTTCGTCCAGTTTGCTGGCCAAGGCGCGCTCCCTTTTGCTTGTAACTTCCGCCGCTTGTTTAAGTTCGCGGTTTTCAGCCGTAAGGACTACGATCTCTTTTTTAAGTTTTTCGATAACCGCGTCATTATCGCTGATTTTGGCTTTAAGGCTGTTTAAAGCTTCGGCGGTTTCTTTCTCCTTGGCGGTAAGGCGTTCTATTTCCTTAAGAGCGCCGTCAAGCTGCTGTTTGAGAGCGGCTTTTTCCTTAGTGATTTTAGCTATCTGCGCGCTTAAAGCCGCTGCTTTGGCTTTGGCTAAAGTGGAAGCGGAAGCTTCTTTCTTCTTATAAGAAGCCAGTTCGTTTTCCAAACTTTGGGCTTTTTGCGAAAGCACGTCATAACTGTTTTGAAGTTTAAGTTTTTCTTCCTCTGCGGATTTAAGACGGCTGTTGTCGGTTTTGAGTTCTTCAAGCTCTTTAACCTGTTTCGCGCATAAAGCGGAAGCGTCTTTTAGTTCCGTTTCAAGTTTTTCAACTTTTTCTTCATACTCTTTGCGGACGGACACTATGCCGTTTTCAAAATCCAAAGAGCTGAATTTGCTTTCCGCCTGGGAAAGCTGCTGCCTTAAAAGTAAAATTTCCTTTGCCTGATCGGCAGATTTGCGCAGAGCCTCCAGCTTTTCGCCCTGGGCTTTTTTAACTTCGGCGTCCAAAGCGGCGTTTACGGATTTAAGCTGAGAAGTGTGCTCCTGCAGCTGCTCCACCGCGGAATGTTCCTGTTTTACCTGCTCTTCGCTCTTGGCCAAAGCGGCTGTAAGTTTTTGTATTTCTTCTTCTTTTAAGGCAAGATCTTCTTTGGCTTTGGCGTTCTCTTTGCGGAGAGTTATAATTTCATTCTCCAAGCGGGCGACGGTTTCCCGGCTTTCGGAAAACTGCGCCTTAAGCTGATCAACCAAAACGGTATCCTGCAAAAAGCGGCTCTCGGCTTTGGCAAGCTGGGATTTAAGAATAATAATCTCATCGGTTTGTTCAACTATTTTACCGGCTTTTAAATCCAAGTCCGACACTTTTGAAGATAAACTGTTCTTTTCCTGTTCAAGGCCGGCTATTTGACGTTTAAGCTCTTCCACGGTTTGGGTTTCCGTCGAAAGCCTTTCCTGTGCGGCTTTGAGTTTCTCTTCATAATCGGCGGCGGCTTTGCCGTGGGTTTCTTTTAACGCGGCGACTTCATCTTCGTAACGCTGCTGGAAATCCGCCAAGGCTTTTGTTTTTTCTTCAAGCTGTTTTAAAATATCATATTTTTCGCCGTTGGCTTTTTTGAGTTCCTCGTCTATCGCGGCCTTTTGGCTGGCGGCGGCGGAAGCTTCGCCCTTAAGCATATTGATGATATTTTCATTCTCGCGGACTATCGTTTCCGCCCTTAAAAGCGCGGAAGTGATATCGGCTATTTTACTTTCCGAAGCGGAATTTAAAGCTTTGGCCGATTCTATTTCGCCGATATATTTGGCGTTTTCGGCTTTGACGTTTTCAAATAAAGCGGATATGTCGGCGTTGGCGCGTTTCTGTTCTTCAAGCTGGGCTTTAAGATGTTCTATTTCGCCCGTCATATCGGCGGCGCGTCTTTCGCTTGCGGCGGCGGAACTTCTTAAAGTTTCTATTTCCCCGTTAAGTTTAACCGCGGCGGCGTCCCTTTCGGAAATATCGTTTCTAAGGCCTTCAATTTCAGCATTGAGGCGGGCGGCTTCTTCGTTTTTGGAAGAAATTTCAGCGCGCAAAGCGTCCATTTCCGCCGACAGGTTTTGCTTTTCCTCGTTTCTGGCGGAAATATCGCGCATTAAATTTTCTATGCTTTTGCCGAGGCGTAATTTTTCCTCGTTGCCGGCGTTAATACCGGCTTGCAAGGAAGAAATTTCCTCGCCCAGGCGGCGGCTTTCTTCGTCTTTGCCGGTTAAAGCCGCTTTTAAGGAATCGATTTCGGCGGAAAGGCGGTCTTTTTCCCCGCGCAGAGCGGAAGCTTCTCCGCTTAAAGCGGAAACCGTGCCGGCGTGTTCCTTTTTTAAATTCTGTATTTCTATGGAAAGATTGGTTACCGCCGCGGCTTGTTCGGTTTCAAGCGCTTTAATGCGGGATTGATATTCCGAAAGTTCTTTGGAAAAAGTTTCTTCCTTGCCTTTCAGTTCAAGCTCAAAAGAGGATTTTTCCTTTAAAATTTCTTCTTTTTGGGATTCAAGTTCCGCTATTTTCGCCAAATATTCGGCATTAGCTTTTTTGGCGGCTTCTTCCCCGGTTAAAAGCGCGTTTATGCGGGCTTCATAATCGGCCCCGGCTTGTTTATAGCCTTCCTCACGGGCGATAAATTCCCCGATTTGGGCTTCATAACCGGCTTTTTCCCGTTTAAGGCCTTCTTCGCGGGCGGAGATTTCCGTAATCTGGCTCTGATATCCGGCGTTTTCCCGCCTTAAAGCTTCTTCCTGCGCTTTAAGTTCGTTATAAGCGGCCAAATCGCGCTCGTGGCGGGCGTTCATTTTATCCAGTTCGGCTTTTAAAGAAGATTCCAAAGCGGCGTGTTCGGATTTTAAAGATTCAATGTCTTTGATGTATTTTTCATTCGCGGCTAAGGCTTCGTCTTTCTCAGACAAGATTTTGCGGATTTCTTCGTTGAGGGCGGCCTTTTCGGATTCAAGTGCGGAAAGGCTCTGCTTTAAAGCCTGATATTGGCTTTGCTCTCTGGAAAGCTTCTCGGAAGCGGAAGTCAGTTCCGCGCGTAAAGCTTCGATTTCCTGCAAGTGGCCCTCTTTAATAAATTCGATTTCGCGGTACAAATCGGTGGATTTGCCTTCAAGGCCGCGTTTTTGCTCGTCAAGATTTTTTACGTCATTTCTTAACGATTCTATTTGAAGTTTTAAAGTGTTTACGAATGTTTCTTCCTGACGGTATTTGTCTTCCGCGCGGCGCAGCTCAAGCGTGATGCTTTGGGCTTCCTGCGCTTTTTGATTTTTCAGGAGTTCGATTTCGCGCATCTGCTCGTTTTTAAGTGATGCGATTTCCCGCTCGTGCTGGGCGCGGGCGGCTTCAAGCTGTTTAAGGTTTTCCTCCGTCCTTAAAGAAAGGGCGGCGTTTTCCCCGTGCATTTGCTGGAGTTTGGTTTCCAGAGATAAAATCTTTTCCCTAAGGCCGCCGGCTTCGTTCGCGCTTAAGTTTAAAAGCTCCTGCGATTGGGCGATATTCCTTTTCAGCTTTTCTATCTCAACGCTTTGAGCGGAAACTTCCCTTTTGGCGGCTTCGCGTTCGGCGCGGGTGGAATAGACCTCTTTATCCAAAGAGGCTTTTGCGGCTTCCAAACCGGAAAGCTGTTCCCTCAGGAAAGAATTTTGTATTTCTTCCTGTTTAAATTTTTCTTCCGTCTTGCTTAAAGCCAAGCGCAGGGACATAATTTCTTTGGCCTGCTCGGAAGACTTCCTGATGGAAGAAAGTTTTTCTTCCCGGACTTTGCGGATTTCTTCGTCGAGGGCGACCTTTTCCTGATTTAAAATGGAAAGATGTTGTTCCATGCGGGAAAGCTTAAAATCGCCGTGGCGGGCTTTTTCTTCCACTTTGTTCAGCTGAACGCGCAGGGAAAGCAGTTCCTTGGTTTGTTCGGCCGATTTCCTTAAAGATTCAAGTTTTTCGTTTTTGGCTCTTTTGACTTCGCTGTTCAAAGCCAAATTTATGGATTTGAGGCGGTTCGTCTTTTCCCGAAGGCGGTTGATTAAAGTTTGATCCTGGTTGATTAGATTTTCTTCATACTGCAAACGGGCGTTGACGATATTGTCTATACTGCCCCTTAAGACGGAAATATCGTTTAAGACGCTTGTCCTGTTTGAGTTTGAAATCGCCTTAAGACTGCCTTTAAGCGTTTCAATCGTGGCGGACATGTTTTTGTAAAACTCGTCATTGCCTTTAAAACTTTGTTTTTCTTCGGAGTCGATGTCTTCAATCTCCCTCTGAAGACTGCTGAAATAGGATTTTTCTTTGTTTACGTCTACAAAGCTGGATTCAAGCTCCGATATTTTCTGTTCCAAATGCCTGAGGCTCTGCCCGCCTTCAAAAGAGGAATCGGCGTAAGAGGCGCGGGCGTAATCATCCCGATAAGAGGGAATTTCATCCGCGTCGGCGTTATAACGATAAGAGGATGTTTCATCCTTAAAAGAGGGTTCTTCCGGCAGGCGCGGAGCGGAAGAAACATATTCTTCCTTAGCGGGAGCCGGATTAGAAGGCTGCTTCGGCTCTTCCGCGCGGGCTTCGGCGGAAGCTATGCCGTTTTCCTTCACAAAAGAATCTATATCAAAAGTATCGGCAAAAGGGAATGCTTCTTCTTTGCCCGCAGAGGCGGAAAGTGCATCCGCGCCGTCGTCATTCTGGAGAGATTGCAAAAATTCGTTGAAATCTTGGTTGTTCTTATCGTTATCTAAAGACATATTTCCTCTTAAATGTTATATATTATATATAATACGCCATATAAAATTTAAGCAGAAATAAGCCCTAGTGTCAAGAAATTGTTACACGGGGCGCAGGTCAATCTCGCCCGGCGTTTAAAGCCGCGGCCAAATAAAAGCTCCCAGCGGCAAGAATACAGCCGCCGCAGTCATTGGGATTAAAAGCGGAAATATCCCTTAAAACCGATATTTTTACATTTTTCTTAAAGCAGTTTAAAAGAAGTCCCGGCGCAATATTGCGTTCTTTATCCGGGCAGGCCAAAATTATATTTTTAAAATTGCTTTCGGCAAGAGCGCAAAGCGTTTTATAGTCATGCCCTTTTGAAGCCGCCAGTACAAGGGTATCCCCCGGGCCGCAGAAAGGGCTTCGTTTGTAAGTTTTTATAAGCTCCTTAAACGCCGCGGGATTATGCGCGCCGTCTTTTATAAAATATTTTCCGTTTTTAAGTTTAGCAACCTCAAAGCGGCATGGCATAGTAAAACAGGCGCAAACTTTCTGACATGTTTTTATATCAATCCCCAAAATGAGCGCGGCTTTCACAGCCAAAGCAGCATTTTGGTTTTGCGCCGCACCCATAAGATTGGTAAGGAAAGAGCAGTCCTCAAAATCAAAACGGCTTTTTAAATTATAAAAATCCTGAGTCAAATTTTTTATTTTTTCAACTTTAACGCATACTGACTTTAAACGTTCGGCAGTACTTGCCGCAATTTTATAGGCTTCAGTCGGAAGAATACCGCATAAAACAGGCACACCCGGCTTTATGATACCGCTTTTTTGCACGGCGATTTCTTCCACGCTTGCGCCCAGCATGGAGCAATGATCCAAAGCTGCGGAAGTTATTACGGAAAGCTCCGGCGTAATGATATTGGTGCTGTCCAAAAGCCCGCCGATACCGCATTCAAATACGGCGAAATCAACTTTTTTTTCGGTAAAATAACAGATTGCGGCCAAGGTAAGGACTTCAAAAAAATTAAGTTCGGCGGTTTGATTTTCCCGTACGGAGGCGACGGCTTTTACAAAAGAAGTTTTATCTATATCCGCACCGTCCGTTTTAATGCGTTCCAAAGGGCTTTTAAGATGAGGAGAAGTAAAAAGGCCGGTTTTAAAGCCGGACTTGCAAAGTATATCCGCCAAAAGCCCCGCAACGGTGCCTTTGCCGTTTGTACCGGCGATATGGACGGCCTTAAACTTAAGAGGAAGAAGCTTCATTTTTAAGGCGGTATTTTTGACTTCTTGCAGGCTGCTCTTGCCCCTTGCGGAGAAAAGCGAGTTTAAACAATCTTCGAAAGTCATAAAATCCGCCTTAAAATATAGGTCGAAAAGTAAAGTTTACTTAACCGGGTTGACCCTCTTTATTTTTGCTCCGAGCTGAGTCAAGTTCTCTTCCAGTCTTTCATAGCCGCGGTCGATGTGGTAAATACGCTCGACTTCGCTTACGCCCTTTGCGCACAAACCGGCCAAAACCAAAGCCGCGCCGCCGCGTAAATCGGAAGACATCACCACCGCCGGACTGAAGTTCTTTACGCCGGTAATTTTGGCGGTATTGCGTTCAATCATAATATTTGCGCCCATTCTGACAAGTTCCGGCGCGTGCATAAAGCGGTTTTCAAAAATGTCTTCGCTTATTTCGCTTTGCCCGGAACAGAGGCACATCAAAGCCATGAAAGGGGCCTGCAAATCGGTGGCAAATCCCGGGAAAGGAGCGGTTTTTATATTTACGGGTTTTATCTTTTTGCATTTTGGTTTTATGCGTATAAAATCAGCGCCCGTTTGGATATCAAAACCGGCCTCTTTAAGATAATCAAGCAGGATTTCATTATCCTCCGGCTGGCAGTCTTTGACGGTTACGTCGCCGCGGGTAATCGCGCCGGCAATTATATACGTGCCGGTTTGGATTCTGTCCGGGGATACCGTATGCTCCATAGCCCCGAGCTCGCTTTTGCCTTCTATTATCAGGCGGCCTTTTGCGTCTTCCGTAATGTCGGCCCCCATGGATTTAAGAGCTTTTATAAAATCTGAAACTTCCGGCTCGCGCGCAACGTTTTCCAAAACGGTTTTGCCTTTTATTAAGCAAGCGCACATAAGCAGATTCTGCGTGGCTCCCACGCTGGGGAAACTTAAAATTATCTTGGCCGGGTTTAACTTCCTGGTTTTAAGTATTACGTTGCCGTTTTGAACAAGTGCTTTCGCGCCCAATTTCTCAAAACCTTTCAAATGGATATCCACCGGCCTTACGCCTATCGCGCAGCCGCCCGGCAAAGGTATTACGGCTTTTTTAAACCTGGCCAAAAGCGGCCCGGCCACCCAAAAACTGGCCCGCATCTGTTTGACCAAATCGTAAGGCACTTCCGTCTTAAGTTTGCGCCCGGCTTTAACCGTTAAAGTGCCGGCGTCGTATTCCACTTTTTTGCCGAGTTCCTGCAAAATTTTTATGGTAGTCCTGATGTCGCGCAAATCCGGCACGCGGTTGATTATGCAGGTTTCATCGGTAAGCAATGTAGCCATAAGTATAGGCAAAGCCGCGTTTTTGCTCCCGCCGATTTCCACCGTTCCCTTCAGTTTGCGTCCGCCGTGAATTATAAATTTATCCATGTCAGTTCCTTAAAGTCAGTTTTCGGGCGCGGACTTTTTCCGCGCGAATATAAATCTTTCTATACCGGCAAAATCTTTGCGGCTGAAAGGCTCTTGCCATTCTTCCGCGTTAAAGAATTTTAACACTTTTTCGCTTTGAGCGCATCCTATCTCCAAAGCCAGAAGCCCGCCGGGCTTTAAATAAGCGGGTGCGGATGATATTATTTTCCTTATAACGTCAAGGCCGTCCGGGCCGCCGTCAAGAGCCAAACGCGGCTCATTGCGGACCTCGGGCGAAAGAGTGGCAATTACGTCCGTGGGAATATAGGGAGGATTGGAAATTATAAAATCAAATTCCCCCGATATATTTTCAAAAACATCGCTTTGAATAAAATTGACTTTCTTGCCCAAATTCATATTTTCCGCATTTTTGCGGGCCACCTGCAAAGCCTCGGGCGAAATATCCGCCCCGATAATTTCCGCCGAAGGAAAAGTAAAAGCCAAGCTTATGGCTATGCACCCGGAACCGCTGCAAAGATCAAGTATTCTTGACGGACGTTTAAGCGGAAGATTTTTTATTGTTTCTTCCACCAGCTCTTCCGTTTCGGGACGGGGAATAAGCACCGTCGGGCCAACGCTGAAAAGCCGGCCCATAAATTCCGCCTCGCCGATAATATGGGCAAGAGGTTTGCCGGAAAGTTTTTCTTCAACTATTTTGTTGAAGAGTTTTTCTTCCTTTTCGTACACGACGTTTTGCCCGAAAGCCCTTATATAAGTGCGGCTTTTGTTGAAAGCGAAAGCGGCGATAAGCTCGGCATGGGCCAAGGCTTCGTCCACCCCTTTTGCGTCAAAACGCGCTTTCGCGCCGTCGACAAGCTGCTTAATGGTTATCATACTTATACTGCCATAGCCTTAAGCTTTTCTTCGGTGCGGAGCTTCCTTAAATTTTCAAGGATTTCGTCGATGCTGCCTTCCATAATTTCGGTAAGATTATGGAAGTTTTCGTTAAGGCGGTGATCGGTTACGCGGCTCTGCGGGAAGTTGTAAGTCCTTATTTTTTCGGAGCGGTCCCCGGTGCCGACCTGCGCCTTTCTGGCGTCGTAAATTTCTTTATTGCGCTTTTCTTCCTCTATCTGATAGAGTTTTGCCCTTAACATGCGCATGGCCTTTTCCCTGTTGGCGCCCTGGTGGCGTTCTTCACGGCAGCTTACAACTATGCCGGTGGGTTTATGGATAAGCCTTACGGCCGTTTCCACCTTGTTGACGTTTTGGCCGCCCGCGCCGCCAGCGCGGCAGGTTTCCATCTCTATATCGGCCGGATTGATTTGTATATCTATATCTTCCGCTTCCGGCATAATGGCCACCGTTACCGTGGAAGTGTGCACGCGGCCGGAAGTTTCCGTATCGGGTACGCGCTGGACGCGGTGGGTGCCGGCTTCGTCTCTGAGCCAGGAATAAGCCCCTTCGCCTTTAATAAACATACTTGCGTACTTGCACCCCTTAAGGCCGGTGGGAGTATATTCCAAAAGTTCGGTTTTCCAATTTCTGTTTTGGGCGAAATGCTGGTATACTCTTAAAAGTTCAGCGGCGAAAATCGCGCTCTCGTCGCCGCCCGCGCCGGGGCGTATTTCAAGGTAAATGTTTTTGGAATCGTTGGGATCGGGCGGAATAATCAAAACGCGGAGCTCTTTTAAAAGCTCGTCGGGCTTGCCTTCCAGTTCGGCAAGTTCTTCCGCGGCCAAAGCGGCCATTTCCTTATCGGCAGATTCAATCATTTCCCTGTCGGCTTGTATGGCTTCCTGCACTTTTGCGAGCTCCTGCGCCTTTTCTATTATGGGGCGCAAAAAAGCGTGGCGTTTCGTTTTTTCCTTAAAGACTTCCGGCGTTATATTGCCGGCGGCCAATTCGGCTTCTATTTGTTCAAATTCTTCTTTAAATTTAGATATATCCATAATTTACCTTTCCCTACTATAAATAAGCAGCCCCACATTTTCAGAGGGGCTGCTTAAATGGTTTTAAAAAGCTATTTCGCTTCTTTCTTTTCAGCTTTTTTATCGGCTTTTACGGTTTTCTTCGCAACTTTTACAGGGGCCGTGGATAAAGCAATCTTTTTAACGGTGCCTTTTTTGGCTTTGACTTCCGTTTTAGGCTTTCTTACGACCATTTTGCCCTGCGTGGATGCAAATTTCTTGTTGAATTTTTCTACGCGGCCTTCCGTATCAAGCATTTTTTGTTTGCCGGTAAAGAACGGATGGCAGGCGGAGCAGATATCAAGCTTTACGGCTTTCATCGTGGAGCGGGTTTTAAATTTGGCGCCGCAGGCGCAAACCACTTCGACGACTTCGTATTTAGGATGGATATTTTCTTTCATTTCAAATTACCTCAAAAAATTAATTCTCTTATATTATACTATAAAAAGCGGCAATATTCATAATTTAATATTGCCGCCGTCCTGCGCTCAAACCGGCTTTAAAAGCTGCTTACTTCCATCTGCTTCAAAAAGTCCTTGTTGGACTTGGTGGCAGAAAGCTTTTCCAAAAGCAAAGTCAT
>NZ_CALGEO010000108.1:0-21775 GCF_937881865.1 Candidatus Proelusimicrobium excrementi | reverse complement strand
CAGTCCTACCTCAAGAAACAAGAAACACATTGAATAGATAACCTAAGTTTACACCTAAAACAATTGGAAAAAGAAGAACAAGGGATACACGGTTTGAATTAATGCCTCTGGTAAATATTAATGATGATGTTATATTTTCGCCTATCACTTTGGATCACTTGAAGAAGGATTGGATTAATGGAATAACAGATTTTATTTTACCATACGAAATACACCTTACTAAAACAAAACAATTAATACTGGACTGGAAAAATTCGTATGAGAAAAAGATTGTTTATGACATAGTGAATTTGTTTAAAGAGAAGAAATTTGATAAATTTTATACAAAAGAAAAGAGGACGATATAAAAATGTATAGTGCTGTTATTTGTATGTTTTTCCGTACTGTCAATATTCTTCATTTCCGCTTCCATAGAGTCTTTTATACAAGGCGCGGACGCATACGCATCGACGCTCAACGGTACAATAGATTGGTGTATAGCGACGGCGCAAAAAATGGGTATAGTGTTAAATTCCGAAATATTAATGAACTATTTTAACAATATGCAGGTGTTCCAAATGATAAAAACCATGGGAGGGAATATAGTTTCCATATTTACAAACGCGACTTTGGTTTGCCTGTTCGTGATTTTTATTTTCATGAGCAGCAGTTCCGCCGACGAAAAAACAAATCTCGCAAGCAATATAGAAAAACAAATTTCTTATTATTTGGTAATAAAGATTTTTGTTTCCCTGCTGACGGCCCTCGGCACTTGGATTACGCTTACTCTGGTGGGTTCGGAACTGGCTTTAATGCTGGCTTTTATCACTTTCGCCTTAAACTTTATACCGAATATAGGCCCTTTCGTTTCCACAATACTGCCGACGCCGGTGCTGTTTTTGCAGTACGGCCTGGACTGGCATTTGATATCTGCCCTTATCCTGCTTCCGGGGATACATTTTGTAATAGGCAATATCCTTGAAACGAAATGGCTGGGCAAAGGTATGGATTTAAACCCGGTAGTCGTAATAGCCTGTTTGATATTCTGGGCTTTGGTTTGGGGCGTTATGGGCGCGCTTTTGGCGGTTCCGCTGACTTCAATCGCAAAAATTATTTTTGAACGCTACGAGTCTACCCGCCCGTTGGCTTCCATTTTGGCCGGGCGTAATTTACTGGGTAAAAATTAATTCTTACAAAATTTAAACCCCCGCATAAAAGCGGGGGTTAGTTTTTTAATCGAACTTATTTAAAGAAAGCTTTTTGCTTTATCGAAAGGCTTAAGTTTAAAGTAGTCCGCTATTGTTGCGGCTATATCGGAAAAGCTTTCCCGCGCCCCTATAAAACCTGGCTTAACGTTTTTGCCGAACATAATTACGGGCACGTGCTCGCGGGTGTGATCGCTGCCTTTATAGGAAGGATCGCAGCCGTGATCGGCCGTTATGAAGACGATATCGTCTTCCTGCAAAAGCGCGGCCAGTTCTTTAAGGCGCGAATCAAAATATTCCAGCCCTTCGGCGTAACCTTTTATGTCGCGGCGGTGGCCCCAAGTCATATCGAAATCAACAAAGTTGGTAAACACTATACTGCCTTTCGGCGCGGATTTTACTTCGGCTAAAGTAACGTCCCAAAGTTCTTTTAGGCCGCTGGCTTTTACCGCGCGGGTAATGCCCTGAGCCGCAAAAATGTCGGAAATTTTCCCTACCGAAATTACCTGCCCGCCTTCGTCTTTCATATAGTCCAAAACCGTTTTGGCGGGCGGCTTTACGGAATAATCGTGGCGGTTCTTGGTGCGTTTAAATTCCCCGGCTTTTTCTCCCTCAAAAGGGCGGGCTATCACGCGCGCTATATTATAAGGTTTTAAATGTTTAAAAGCTGTTTCGCAAAGCCTGTAAAGATTATCAAGGCCGAAATATTTTTCATGCGCGGCTATTTGAAATACGCTGTCTGCCGAGGTATAACAAATCGGCAGACCTGTTTTTATGTGCTCTTCGCCGAGTTCGTTTATTATAACCGTGCCGGAGGCGGCCTTGTTGCCCAAGATACCCTTAATTCCGGCTTCTTTACAAATATCTTCTATCAAATCCGCCGGGAATGAAGGATACTCCGGCTTAAAATAACCCCAGTTAAAAGTTACCGGCACGCCCGCCATTTCCCAATGGCCGGAGGAAGTGTCTTTGCCTTTGCTGACTTCCTTCATATAACCGTATTTTGACGGCAAATCAAAATCCGGCGCGGTGGTTTCATCTATCGGGGCCGCCTTCCCGCAGGAAGCTTTCGCCGCTTCAAGCAGACCTAATTTTTTTAAATTTGGAACTTTAAGATTTTTGTAATTTTCCGCTATGTGTAAAAAGGTGTTTGCGCCTTCGTCGCCGAAGGAGGCCGCGTCTTCCGCGCCGCCGATGCCGAAAGAATCCATCATCAAAATTATAACCCTGCCTTTAGCCTGCATAAAACCTCCGAGAACTGATATAATTCTAATGTATATTAAAATTTTTTCCTTAACAAGGGGGGTGCCGTGAATAACGCATATAAAAACATGAGAAGTTTTTGGCTGGACGCAAATAATTTTAAAGATAAACGCGGACTGAAAGGCGCAGGCAAAGACGAAGTAATTATCGCGGGCCTTGAATACTGCATGAAGGATAACAACGGCAATCTTAAGAATATCTTTTTGGCAGCTTCCGTTTTAGGCAACGCCAGTTTGTATTTTGAAAACAACAGTCCCTCCGGCATAGGAGGCATGATAGGGGAAAACAACGAAACAATCAAAAAGGCCGCCCTTAACTTTATAAACGCCGGCGCGGAAATGACTGACAAAATGATGCCCGTTTCCGCCCTGCCGGAGCCGAAAGACCCCATGAAAATCACTCTTTTTGCCGTAAGCGAAAAACAAATATTCTATATAGAAGCGGAAGAACTCGCGGCCAGGAACACCCAAAATCCGTTCTATAAATTTTATGCTTACAGCCAGCAGCTTATAAGCGCGTTCAGGCAAAACGAAGCGCAGGCAAAAAAACAAGGCCTATAAAGTTTTTTAAAATATAGGCCTTTTGGCCCTTTTATACGAAGTATAATTAAAGTAGACTTTAATTATGAAAAAACTATTACTCCCACTATGTTGTTTGTTTTTATCTTCTCTTATTCACGCGGAACCCTATCTTTTAATGAATTCCCATTTGTCCAATAATAATATTATGGGCAATATTCATGCGATAGACCTGATAGTCAGCGGCAAAAGCGTTCAGTTTGACGTTTTCAGGCAATCAAATGACGAAAAAACCGAACTTGATGCCGAAAACAGCCCGGTAGACATCAGAAAAGCTTATCAAGATTGGTTTAAAAATCTTAAGGACAGAATCCAAGAAGAAAACCGCACGGAATTTGATTTTATGCGTGAGGTTATTGATTTCGGCGCTTCCGACGATGTCGCGGCAAAGCGCTCAAACATGCTCGTTAACAACACATTGCAGGTTGTCGTCTTAAGCAAAGATGATCCTTATTGGGCCAACCGCCAGCAGACTTCCGGCCTTTTTCTAAAGAACGGAACCCATATGGAAATATATCTGTTGGAAGACGCCTTTACGAAACCTCAGGAAATACTGATTCATGAAGTCGGCCACAGCCTGGGCATAGCCGATTCTTATTTGGGCGGCGCAAATAAAGAGGACCTTAAATACAGCACCGATATAAGGGCAACTATAATGGACGGCCGCGTGGTAGTCTTGACCTGCGATGACGCGGACGCTTTGGCCGCTTCAATATACGTCACCATGAAAAAGAAAAATCCCGATTTGCCGGATTTTGAATTTGAATCTTTCTGCAAAAAAGAAGACGGTTCCCGCATAAAAATACGCAACGCCAAACAGCGTTCAAGAAAGCCGTCCGTTCTTGTTGCAAACGGCAAATACTATATTACGGAATTTTGTGATGACGGCAATATAAAATCCCAGCTTGAAATCAACCCAAGAGAACCCAAACTAAATGAGAAAAAAGATTATTCCGACTGCAAAGATTCTATTCCTTTTGAATATAAAAAGCCGGAGATTGCATCTGATGCGTCAAAAAACAATCATTTTGTGGATTTGACGGAAAAGAACCGCAAAAAAATTACGCCGGACGCAAATACCGTCGTGTACGAATATGCGCCAAAAATTATCAGGGAAATTACTTTTAACAGCAAAGAAGCTAAAACTACAGTAAAGGTTAAGAACGAAAAAGGCCAGCTTTTATATGTTTTTATGCTGCTTGATGACAAACGCGCATTCGCTTTCAGCCCGAATGATTCTTTAATGGTGTTATATGATTTAAAAGATTATAAGAAATATTCCTTGGCTTTAAACAATAAAGTGCTATATCTTGAAAATAATCCAGATGCTAAAGATCTTATGCCGGATCTGCGCGACCTTATCAATAAAGACAGACGTTATGTAGTCGGCGGGACTTTCGTTGATAAAATAGCGATTCAGCACCCGGCTTCCTATGTAATTCAAGCCGTAAGATGGCAGAACTATTTACAGGAATATTACCCGCATAAAGAGCTAAAAATCAAAAAACTGAAAATAGATAAAAAAGAAGCGGAAGCTTTTGGGAAAAACATAAAATTTTCCTTTTAGCGATTTCAGTCGGCACATCAAAAAACCCCCGGTTTAAAACAGGGGGTTTTACATTTTAAAAGATTAGAATAAATATCTTGCGTTTACGCCCCATACGGCGCAGGAAGGTATGCTTTTATTGTTTACTTCTATGGAGTAGAACGGAACAACGGCCATTTTATCTTCTATAACGTCGTAAGAGTAGTTGACGCCCAAAGCGGCGGCAAAGCTGTCCTTTTCAAAGCCGAGGTAACTTTTTAAATCGGCTGATAAACCCAAAGCGTTGTATTCGTTGAAATAGTATCTGGCGAATACGCCTGCGTCCAAAACCGTGCCGGAGGAAGTTTCATCGGTGTGGCCGATATAGTCGAAGCCGAATCTCCCGCCTATGGTAAAGTTATCCGCGGCCTGCGCAGTACCTACGCTGCCGTACATTCCGAAATCCGTGGAGCCTTTCGCCGCGCCGCCGTCATGATTGTAAGGGGAATCAAAAAGTTCCGGGCTGAAATACGCGTCCAAATCCAAAAATCTGCCGTGGCTGATATCGTTCATAAAGCGGTATTTGCCGTGAAGGGTTATATCCTGCATACCGTCGCCGCCGTGTTTTATATCGGCCCAGCCGACGGATGCAGCCAAGGTTAAATTATCAAACGCGCCTACGGATATTTTTTCGTAAAGCCCCCAGCCTTTATTAAGTTTTAAAGCGTTGTTTGTAAAACCGAGGGAAGTATCGGAAACGACTTGGCCCTGCGCGGGCATAAAGAAAGGATCCGTTATATTAAGGGCTTTTGCCTGAAGCGGCAGAAGCACGGCCGCGGCAAGAATAAGTGAAAATTTCTTCATAACAACTCCTAAGTTTAAGATTAAAATTATATACTTATAATATCATTTTACTTAGGAGATAGGACAATGAACATTATCAATACTTTGCTGCCTTCTTTGCCGCCGCAGCTTAAATATATTATAGCTCTGTGCGCGATATTGCTGCTTATACTTTTGTTTAAGTATATATCGAATCTTCTTCAAGCTGCGACGGAATGGCTGCTCGCCAAGAAGAACTTTATAGCCAAAGGCTGGCTTTCTTTAATGGCCAAATACAAATTGTTCAGCAATATATTTTTTGCTTTTGCGATGTCTATTCTTTCCCCGGCCTGCAGCATATTTTTAGGGGACTTATACCCCAATATCAGTTTGGTAGTGGTACGCGTGGTAAACTGCTTGGTGATAGTGGCGTTTACGCTGGTGCTGAACTCCGCTTTAAGCGTAATTTCGGATAAATTTTCCCGCAGTATCAAATTGCCCGTAAAAGGCATTATACAAGCCGTGAAAGTGATAATGTGGATAATAACCATAATTTTTATGATGTCGACTTTGATGAACAAAGAGCCAATTTACTTCCTCGGCGGTTTGACGGCTTTGTCCGCAGTCATTTTGTTGATTTTCAAAGATTCCATTTTGGGGCTTACTTCCGGCTTTCAGCTGCTTTTAAACGATCTTGTCCGCGTAGGCGACTGGATTGAAATACCCAGCCAGGGCGCGGACGGCGAAGTTATTGATATTCTGCTTACGACGATACGCGTAAGAAACTGGGATAACACCATAGTAAACGTTCCGGCTTATGATTTGGTCGCACACTCTTTTACCAACTGGCGCGGCATGACGGAATCCGGCGGAAGGCGCATAAAAAGAGCCATAAACATAGATATGAAGAGCATACGCTTCCTGACCGAAGAAGACATAGAAAAGTTCAAACATATAAATTTGCTTAAAGATTATTTGACCAAGAAAGAAAAGGAAATTGAAGAAATCAATAAAAAACGCGGCGTTAAGGACGATAAATATAACGCCAAGCGTTTAAGCAATATAGGCACTTTCAGGATGTATTGTTACAATTATCTTAAGCAAAACCCCAATATTTCCGATAAATTTACGTGCATGGTGCGCCAGCTCGCTCCTACTACGGAAGGCCTTCCTTTGGAGGTTTACGCATTTTCTTCCAATACGAACTGGACGGATTATGAGGGCATTCAGGCGGATATCTTTGACCATTTCCTTTCAATAATCGATATCTTTGACCTTAAAGTCTATCAGCGTTACGGTATGGATTAATGCGTCGGCGGGCTTTAGGTTAATCGCCAAGAACGCTTTAAAATGGTAAAATTATAAATAAGGTACCAGCAATAAGCCGGTACCTTATCATTTAAGTATGCTTTTTTAAACCGCATGCTTAGGAGGATTAATGAATAAATTGTTTCGACTTGCCGCGTTTGTCGCAGTAAGCTGTTTTTGCGCGACTTCCACTCTTGGCGCGGGTTTTGGATTGTATGAGTTCAGTGCAAGGGGCAACGCCATGGGCGGAGCCGTCTTGGCCGGGGATGCGGAGCCTGCCTCATTGGCTTTGAATCCGGCTCTTATAACGGATCTTGACGGCGTTCAGTTCCAAATGGGCGTAACTGAAATTACCGCTTCCGCCAAAGTAACGTATAATCAGGAAGGCCAATCCCCGGACAGAGTCTGGTGGACTTTGCCCACCGTTTACTATACCCAGCAGCTTTTTGAAGATTGGTACATCGGTTTGGGCGCTTTCCCGCGTTTTGGTTTAAGCGGGCATTATCCCGACAGGAATTGGATAGGCTCAACGGATATATACGATGTTGACGTTCAGTCCTACTCAATACAACCCACGGTCGCTTTTCAGGCGACTGAAAGATTCTCCGTAGCGGCGGGCGCTGAAATTATGTATTTTAAATTCAGCGAAGGCAAAAGAATACAGCTCGGGCCTTTAGGCGCGACGGATTTGGAAGTCGAAGGAGACAGCTGGGGCCTCGGCGCGATTTTGGCCATGGCTTATAAAGCCAACGAGAAAGTAAGCCTTGGCGCAAGCTTCAGAACCAGAGTAAAACAGGGCGTTGACGGCACCAGCAAATTTTCAAGGGAGATGTCCGTACCCGGTGTCGCCGCTTTTATGAACGGCTCCGCCCACGGCGATATCATGCTGCCGGCGCAGCTTGCCATGGGCATATCTTACAGGCCTATTGACGATTTATTGATAGAATTTAACTGGATGAATATATTCTGGAGCAGTTTTGACGATTTGTCCATTTCTTTTGAGCGCGCGCCCGGAACGGGTGTTTCCGGCGTTTCCAGCCAGAAAAAAGAATGGAAAGACGCTTACAGAATGGGCCTCGGCGCGGAATACAAACTTTCCAACGTCGTTAAATTAAGAGGCAGCTATATCTTTGATAAGACTCCTACCAACAATGACTATATGGATGTTCTCGTCCCCGTCAGCAACAGGCATTTGTTCGGCACCGGTATAGGGCTTAACTTGGGCAAAGGTTTCATTTTGGACGCCTCATACACCTTCCTTATCGGCGAGGGTATGAGCGGCACCAACTTGGAAAACGGCGCTTCCGTTAAATACGGGCAGGCCTTCAGCCATATGGCCGGCCTTAGCTTAAGGTATACCTTATAATCAATTTGACGACTTATACAAAACCCCCGGCTTATAGGCCGGGGGCTTTTGTTTGGAGGAGAAAATTTACACGCTTAGAAGTTTCACGCCGAAGCTTATGGACCAATCCATACTCCGCCTGTTGCCCCCGGCGTGCCAGCCCGGTTTTAAGTACATGGACATTTCTTCAAACAGCATTATGCCGGTTTCAACCTCAATGATAAATTCCCCGGCATTGTCATTGTGAAAATCTATATAATATTTCGGATCAAAAAGAGCCCACCACCCGTGCGGAGAAAGATAAGCCGCCACCGCCCTTATTCTGCCGAGGTTGATGTCATCTCTTGAAGATGGCCCCGCTATACTGACATAATGCTTATACCCGGCCGCAAAGAACACCTGCGGCACTATTTCATATTCCGTATAAACGGAGGGGCTGAACTGCCATTTGCCTATGCCTATTTCGTCATGGGTGGCTGAAGGCAAAGTAAACTCCCCTGTCGCGCCGAAAGCCAGTTTGCCGAATCTCTTTACGGCGGAAGCGGAAAGCAGTATATCGCCAAGGCCGTTTTCGGAATTTTCTTTGCTTTCGTATCTGCTGAAGGGCACCTCGGTGCCTATGGTAAACATATTGCTGAAAGAATAATAATATTTTAAGGTCATGCTCGTAACGGAAGTTCCCGCGGAATCATCTATTACGGTCATAGCCGGATTAAGTTCCAGCGTGGAGATTTTATCGCTGGGTTTTACGCCCCTTACTTCGCATTCCTGAAGCTGCACTGCATAAAGTTTGCCCGCGGCGAAAGCAAGGCAAAACAGTAACGATAAAAGTTTTTTTGTCATTCTAACACCCCCGGATATAGTTAAGTATATGGTTTTTGTATTAAAAAGCAATGTCAAAATTTAACGAAAAATCCCAGCGCCGCGCTTAATGCTATGAAGATTATCGGGTGCAGTTTAACTTTAAACATTATAAAAAGCAGAATAAAAAAGTAAGCTATGTTGCCAAATAAAAACAAGTCGGTTAAATTTGAGGTTTGCTGATAAAGGGGGAAATCAAATACGGATACTTTTACTATCTCCCATACCGCTATGGTTATAAGGGCGCATACCGCCGGCCTTAGGCCCGTAAAGGCGGCTTGTACATATTTATTGTTTATAAATTTCTGCAAAATTCCGGCCACTATTATGATAACTATTACCGAGGGCGTAACTATGCCCAAAGTCGCTATTATCCCGCCGAGTATTCCACCGGCGTTGAACCCGGCGGAGGTGGCCATGTTTATGCCCAGCGGTCCGGGGGTAATTTCCGATACGGCTATCATATCGGCTATTTGGGCCGTGCCAAACCAGCCGGTTTTAAAGGAAAGCTGATAAAGAAACGGCAGCGTCGCCAAACCGCCGCCTACGGCAAACAGGCCTATTTTGAAAAATTCAATATATAACAGAAGATATATCATTCGGCCTTTTTCCTTTTAATAGAGTTTTCTATTATCGCCGCCAAAGCGCAAAATATTACCAGCAACGCCGGCGACACCCTGAACGCGAAATATATTATAAGGCTGAACGCGAACAAAGCCGCCGTAAACAGGTTTATTATGCCTTTTTTAAAAAACGGGAATAAAGCGTGCACTATAAGCGCGGCTACGCAAATGCGTATGGAATTAAAAAGCCTGTCGGTAACTTCCGCGCTTATATATTTTGTAAGAAACAAAGCTATAGCGGTTATTATTATTACGCTTGGCGCAATTATGCCCAAAGTGGCGAATACAGAGCCTAAAATGCGGCGTTTTTGATATCCCAGCAGCGATGCCGTATTAACCGCTATTACGCCGGGCGTTACCTGCGAAACGGCGAAAAAATCCATAAGGTCTTGGCGCGTCATCCACTTTTTTTTGTCTATCAATTCTTTTTCTATTACGGGGAGCATTGCATAGCCTCCGCCGAAAGTCATCGCGCCTATTTTTGCGAAAGTTAAGAACAAATTAAGAAGGGAAATGTTTTTGTCGTACATGATTAAAGAATTTTAAGCAAATCGGCTATTTTATCCATTTTGATAAAACCGTTGGAAAGTTTGTCTGTGGCGAGGTTCTCATGCTGCCAGGTAAGGCTGTAAGGTATCCATACGGCGCGCGCGCCGAGTTTTACCACCGGCATTATATCCGATTTTAAGGAATTGCCAACCATCAAAAACTCCTGCGGCATTACGCCCAAACGCCGCATGAGCGTTTTATATCCGCGGATATTTTTTTCGCTCATGATTTCTATATGGTGCAAATATTTTGTCAGGCCGGATTTATTCAGCTTCCTTTCCTGATCAAGCAAATCGCCTTTTGTAGCTACGACAAGTTTGTATTTTGCGCTTAAGGTTTTAAATACGGGCAAAGCTCCCGGCAGCAGTTTTACCGGCTGATTAAGCATGGCCCTGCCTGTGGATATAATTTGCTCGGTAACCGCGGAGTCCATTTTGCCGCCGCTTAATTTTAAAGCCGTTTCTATCATGGAAAGCATAAAAGCCTTTATGCCGTATCCGTATAGAGGAAGATTGTTTATTTCCGTGGAAAATAAAGCCTCTTTCGCTTTGTCTTTATCCGTATAAGGCTGCATAAGACGGCAGAAAAGCTCTTCGGCCTCGCGGAACAAATCCTCGTTCGGCCAAAGAGTGTCGTCGGCGTCAAAAGCGACTATTTTTATATTGCGCATCATATATTAAATTCTACAACTTTTTGTTATATAAAAAAGGCGCCGCGGCAAAGCGGCGCCTTGTAAGCCGGGATAAAGTTTATTTTTTAACTTCGAAATAAGCTTTTTTGTATTTGCATACGGGGCACATTTCGGGGGCTTTTTCGCCGGTGAAGGTAAAACCGCAGTTCATACATTTCCATGTAACTTTGCCGGTTTTTACGAATACTTCGCCTTTTTCAAGTTCGTTGAAAAGGTTTAAATAGCGTTCTTCGTGTTCTTTTTCGATTTGGGCCACTTTTTCAAAGAGGAAAGCTATATCGTTAAAGCCTTCTTCCTTGGCTTCTTTGGCGAAGTTGGCGTACATCTCGGTCCACTCGTAATTTTCGCCGGCGGCGGCGTCTTTAAGGTTTTCCAAGGTTGAAGGGATTTTGCCGTCGTGTAAAATTTTAAACCAAATTTTGGCGTGTTCCCTTTCGTTTTTTGCGGTTTCCTTAAAGATAGAAGCTATATAATTGTAACCTTCTTCTTTAGCCTGCTTTGCATAATAAGTATATTTGTTTCTGGCCTGAGATTCGCCCGCGAACGCGGTCATAAGATTTTTTTCCGTTTTTGATCCTTTAAGTTCCATTTTATTTCTCCTGTTTATTTATGCATTCTCTGCATACCCCGTTGAAAATAATTTCACGGCGGTTAATTTTAAAATCTGTTTTTTTAGCGCTCATGCTGAGTTTTTCCAGCAAAGTTTCGTCTATAAATACGTCCTCCACCCTGCCGCAGTTTTGGCAGATGATATGCGCGTGTTCCCGCGTATGGTGGTCAAAATGATCGGCTTGGTTAAGCCCGCTTATCTTTTTTATTCTGCCCTGCGCGGCCATTTGGTTTAAATTTCTGTAAAGCGTGCCTAAGCTTAAAGCCGGGCAGGAGGGTTTTATTAACGAATAAAGATAATCCGCCGTCGGGTGGCACGGATTGTTTTTAAGCGTATTATAAATAAGTTCCCTTTGTTTTGAGTATCTCATAATATTTAATAACGATAACTGTTACTGATAATTTATAAAAATAAAACTTGTTTTGCAAGCGGTATTTTTAAAACGGCGCGCGGAAATACGCGCCGGATTTGGTGAGGATAGATACCATACAAATTAAAAAGCGTTTGCCCGCATTATTTAAAAGCAGATTGGAGAAATTCGTCAAAAATACAAAATTGGGTGTTATGTACGGGAATTGGAACGATTACGGGCATTTGCCGGGGTAAGATGTTTCCTTTATGTAAATCGAACCTGGGGATGCCTCCCCAGGTCCTTAACTAACCGCCCCATACTGCTATGGGTTGATAAGTAATTTTATCATTATTTTGCCTTTTCGCAACAGCTTTTTTAGAACTTCCCTCCAAATACAAAAGATATTTGGTTGGAACCGTCGCTCAGGTTCTGCGTATAGTTAATGCCCAGCGGGAAAGGAAATCTCCAAAATTTGTAAGAGAGCGTCGCCCCGGCTCCGCTTAAGGCTCTGTATTTATCAGAATATACATAAGCCAGCTCGTAAAAGGGCTGCAGAGCCAAAAGGCCGGTATTGTTTCTCGCCAAATAATAGGCGAAGGATATTCCCGTCCCCGCGCCGCGTTCTCCGTACAGAGTACGGCTGTAACGCCCCTGTCCGCTCATCAGATCATCCGCTCTAACCTGCTCGGCAAACGTGGCGGAAAAGGAATCTTCCCCTTTAATATAAACATTCAAAATATGTCTGTTTTTAAATTCAACTACGCTTCTTGCTTCCGCGGATATTTTGGAGATGTTGAAGTCCGCCCCAGTCCAATCGCCGCCGTTTTTGTAAGCGGCTTGCAGTGAGTAGCCTATTATCGGCGCGGGCAGATTTTTTAAGCTTTGTTCTTTATCGGTAAGTCCGTAACCGAATAAAGCCCCCATATTCGCGCCGGAGCGTATGTTTTTGCGGTAATTCAGCCCGAAGCCGACCGTGCTGTAATTGCCGGATTTCATATCTTTGGAATATCTTACATATTTATATTCCGGGGAGATAAATCCCGTAAAATATCCTTTTTGCCTTGCGTAAAGGAAGTTAAAAGAATCCGTTTTGGTGTAGATTTTATTTATCGGGTTTTTAAAATCTTCTTCGTCGTCCGTAGTGCTGAAAATGCCGTCATTGTTTATGCGGCTTCCTTTGTAAAACCTCTGCTCGAAATTCATATTTATAAAAGACGCCTGATAAATGTTTTCGCCGTCTTTTAACATAAGGCTGGCCATGCTTCCGTCTTTGCCGCTTCCGCCGAAAAGCATTAAAGTTTCGCCGCGTTTAAATAAGTTCCCCGCCGCCAAAGAGGCTCCGGCCGCGCTCTTTTTGCCGCCGGTGGCGAATATCAAAGGGAAAATATAATATCCGTCCTCCGCTTTTACGGAAATATCCACGGCGCCGCCCTCGGAAGGTTTTAAATCAAAGGAAAGTTTTTTTGCTATTCTTAAATCGTGCAGTTCGTTTTGGGCGTCTTCATAGCGTTCGGAATTAAAAATTTGGCCTTCTCTTAAAGGAAATCTGTTTTTAAGTATTTCCGGCTTTATTCTGTTTGAAGAAGCCTCCACAGAATGTATTACGCAGCCGTCGTATTTTGAAAGATCCTCCGCCACGCAGGCGCATCGGATGAAAACGGCGCACAGCAAAACAGCCGCCGTCTTCTTAAAGTTGAAATTCATTTTATCCTCCAGATATATGCTTACTTACCGGTAAGTATATTTTACAAAAAAGCGTTTTTTCGGTCAAAGGCGGATATGGACGGATTAAAAAATAAAACCCCGGCGTATACCGGGGGAGAATAGACTTTCTTGGTTTTAAGGACTAGGCGTTATCCATATCCGATTGTATGTTTTGCAAATCCTGTTCATGATCGATTTCTTCCGCCAGGATTGATACGGCTATGGAATAAGTTACAGGGTCCTTGCCCTTTACATATTGGATAAGTTCGTCATAAGCTTGTATGGCGCACCTTTCCGAAGCCAAATTCTGCTTAAGCAGTTCCTGGGTTCTGGGATTCGTCGGAGCCAGATATCCGCAATTTGTAAAGCGGTACCAGTCTTTCGGTTCCAATACGGGTACGCCTTCAAGTTCTATTATCCTTTTTGCCAGCATTTCCGCGTGTTTAAGTTCTTCTTCGGCGTGTTCTTTCATTTCGGCGGTGAGTTCGGCGTTAAACGCGCCTGTGCTGACTTTCGCTCCCGTCCAATATTGCACGTAAGAGAGCCATTCATCGCAGTACAGTTTATTTAATTTCTCCAGCAGTTCGCCGGTATTAAGCCCGGCTTTTTCCACCAAGGCTATGGCTTTTATGCCCATAATATTACCCCCTTTGCGGTTTTTAGGCCGCATTAGTTAGTATAGGCTTAAAGCCGGTTTTGTAAAGCCCGGAGCAGTCTTTTTGGCCGTTGGGAGGAAAAGCCCTTAAATGGTATAATAAAATAAAAGGTCTTAAGGAGAAAAATGGACGAAAAATTCTCAAAAGAAGGTCTTACCTTTGATGATGTTTTATTGATTCCGCAGCATTCCAAGGTGCTGCCCAAAGACGTGAAAACCCATACGCGCCTTACCAAAAAAATTAAACTTAACATTCCGCTTATAAGCGCGGGCATGGATACCGTTACCGAATCTGCTTTGGCGATAGCCATAGCGCGGGAAGGCGGCATAGGCATAATACATAAAAATATGCCCCTGCAGAAGCAGGCGCAGGAAGTCGACCGCGTTAAAAGGAGCGATAACGGCGTTATAACAAATCCGTTTTCACTTGGGCCGGAACGCACTTTGCAGGAAGCAAAAGATATTACGGCCAAATATAAAATTTCCGGCGTGCCGATAGTTGACGGCGGGGGAAAGCTTGTCGGCATAATCACCAACAGGGATATGCGTTTTGAAACCGACAATTCCAAACCAATCGGCGAGATTATGACCAAAGAAAACCTTGTTACGGCCAAAGAGGGAACCTCTTTGAAAGAAGCCAAGGAAATCTTGCGCCGCGCCAAGGTTGAAAAGCTCCCGCTTGTGGACGGAAACAATGTTTTAAAAGGGCTTATCACGATAAAAGATATTGAGAAATCCATTCTCTACCCCAATTCCGCCAAAGACGAAAAAGGCCGCCTTATTGTAGGCGCGGCGATAGGAATAACCAAAGATATGCTTACCAGAGCGCAAACGCTTTTGGAAGCCGGAGCGGACGTTTTGGTGGTGGATACGGCGCACGGCCACAGCCAGGGCGTTTTGGAAGCCGTCGCCAAGATAAAAGAATCTTTTGCGGACTGCCAGCTTATAGCCGGAAACGTCGCCACCGGGGAAGCGGCCGAAGCTTTAATTAAAGCCGGCGCGGACGCGGTAAAAGTCGGCATAGGGCCCGGCGCGATATGCACCACCAGGGTTGTAGCAGGTATAGGAGTGCCGCAGATAACCGCAATTTACGATTGTTATAAAGCCGCTTCAAAATACGACGTGCCTATTATAGCCGACGGAGGAATTAAATATTCCGGCGATATCGCCAAAGCCATAGCCGCGGGCGCAAGCACGTGTATGCTTGGTTCTCTTTTTGCGGGCACCAATGAAAGCCCCGGGGAAAATATTATTTACAACGGCCGCGCTTTTAAAGCGTACAGAGGCATGGGCTCTTCCGCCGCTATGAAAGCCGGCAGCAGCGACAGATACTTCCAGGAAAACGCCAAAAAACTGGTGCCGGAAGGCGTTGAAGGGCGCGTGCCGCACAGGGGTGCATTGGCCGACGTCGTTTATCAGCTTGTAGGCGGGCTTAAGGCCGCCATGGGCTACTGCGGAGTAAAAACTTTGGCCGAATTTACGGAAAAGGGCAGATTTATAAAAATTTCCAACGCCGGTTTGGTGGAAAGCCACCCGCATGATATTTTTATCACGAAAGAAGAAAGCAATTACAGTAAGGGAATGTAAATGAACAATGAACTTGTTTTGATAGCGGATTTCGGCGGGCAGTATAACCAGCTTATAGCCCGGCGCGTCAGGGAACTGCACGTTTATTGCGAGGTCGTCCCATATTCTACACTTCTTGATCGCGCAAAAAACTCAAAACCCAAAGGAATAATTTTTACCGGCGGTCCTTCAAGCGTGTATGAAGTCGGCGCGCCAGCTTTGCCTGCGGAAGTGTTTTCTTTAGGCGTTCCCGTACTGGGTATTTGCTACGGGCATCAGCTTACGGCGCATATTCTCGGCGGGAAGGTGCTCAGCCCGGATTTTAAAGAATACGGTAAAGTTGAACTTAAAATAAAATCCGGCGGAGGGCGTCTTTTTAAAGGAATCAAGCCGGAAGAGATTTGCTGGATGAGCCACCGCGATTATGTGGAAGTTCTGCCCGCCGGCTTTGAAGTTACGGCTTTTACGCGGAAGTGCCCCGTCGCGGCAATGGAGAATGAAGATCGCAAAATTTACGGTTTGCAATTTCACCCGGAAGTCGAACATACTCCTTTCGGCAGGAAACTTTTGAGCAATTTCCTTTTTGACGTCTGCGGCTGCAAAGGCGATTGGACTATGCAAAACCTCGCCGCGGAACTTATTAAAGATATAAAGGAAAAGGCCTCCGGCAAAAAGGTGCTTTGCGCGCTTTCCGGCGGGGTGGATTCCTCCGTAGCGGCGGTATTGGCCGGTAAGGCGATAGGGGATAATCTTATCTGCGTTTTCGTCGATCACGGCCTTATGCGCAAAAACGAAGGCGACGAAATAGAAAAAATGTTTAAGCGCGATTATCATATAAATATGGTGCGCGTAAACGCGGGCGAAAGGTTCTTGAAAGCTTTAAAAGGCGTACGGGACCCGGAAGAAAAACGCAAAATAATCGGGCGGGAGTTTATCTCCGTATTTGACGAAGAAGCAAAAAAACTCGGCCGTATTGATTTTCTGCTTCAGGGAACCATATATCCCGACGTTATAGAATCGGGCTCGGGCGAAGCTTCGGTAATCAAAAGCCATCACAATGTGGGCGGACTGCCCAAGGATATGAACCTCGGCCTTTTGGAGCCTTTAAGGCTTTTGTTTAAGGACGAAGTCCGCGCCCTGGGCTTGGAAATCGGCCTGCCGGAAAAAATGGTTTGGCGTCAGCCTTTCCCCGGGCCGGGTTTGGCGGTGCGGTGCCTTGGCGAAGTTCGGGAAGAAAAACTTAAAATCATCCGCGAAGCCGACGCGATTTTGCGCGAGGAAATCGCCGCGCGCGGCCTTGACGGGGAGATTTGGCAGTACTTCGCGTTTTTGCCGAACATCAAAAGCGTGGGGGTTATGGGGGACGAAAGAACCTACTTCCACACCGTCGGAATAAGGGCCGTAACCTCTACCGACGCGATGACGTGCGACTGGGCCAAAATCCCTTATGACGTTCTGGAAAAAATTTCCTCCAGGATAGTCAGCGAAGTGGAAGGCGTAAACAGGGTTATATATGATATAACCTCAAAACCGCCGGCCACGATAGAATGGGAATAAAGCCCGTTTTTACGGTTTTAAGCGCGCGGTTTTAAGCCGCGCGTTTTTCATGCGGATTGACTGAGCGGGCGATTTTTTGTTATAGTTTTGGCGTTGAGTTCGTAAGTAAGTTTCATGACAGAATAACAGCGGCTTTTGGCGAAGGTTATTCTTATGAAAACCTATTGCATAGAAGATTTAAAACCTTTCTTTATCGGCAGAGGAACGGAACGTATGTGCTTTCGCTCCCCTTCCGATCCGCGCTGTATTGTAAAAATAAGTCCTAAAAAACACGCCAAACAAACTTTGAGGGAAATAGATTATTTCCGTTTTCTTCAAAAGCAGAATGTTCCTTTTCATCACATTCCTGAGTTTAAGGGCGAAGTCCGCGTAAAGGGCTATGTCGGGTTTGAGCAAGCCGCCGTTTTGGACGGCAACGATTCGGTTTCAAAGCCGCTTTTGTTTTATCTGAACATGTGCGGCAATCCCGGCCACAGGGAAAAGGATATACTTAAAAAGCTTTTGACGGAGCTTTATCAGTATATGTACAAATACAATATCACGCCCTGCGATTTGAATTTGAACAATATTCTGCTTAACGTTTCAAAAGATTCTTGCAAATTGGTTTTGGTGGACGGAGTGGGGAGCCCGTTCCTTATTCCGATAGGCCAATATGTAAAACCGATAGGAAGAAAACGCCTTGAACGCAAATGGCGTCAGTTTGCAAAGCGCGATATCCTGCCTATCTTCGCCGGAAGCAATTAACATTCGTTTTCTTTTTTCTGCGGTTTGCCGATATGCGCTTCTCGCACGGTATGCTATAATAAAATAACGGAGGAATTTATGCCTTTACATACCGATTGCAAAAATAATAACGTAAAAACGATTCGCCTTTTAAAGACCGCGCGCGGGCAGATAGAAGGCATCATAAAAATGATTGAAGAAGAAAGAGAATGTATAGACATAAGTTCCCAAATATTGGCGACGCAGTCCATATTAAAAAAGGTGAATGTGGACATACTTTCCAATCATCTTTCCGGCTGCATTAAAGACTCCATTGAGCACGACAGCGAAACCGTCAAAACGGAAAAGCTTGAAGAAGTCGTTACTCTCCTTAACAAAATGCTTAAATAGTTTTTTCCGCGTTTATAAAAACGAAATCGCCAAGTTCGCCGATAATCCGCTTGGCTTCTTCCGCGCTTTTGCCGCCGGAATATTTTAAAGCCGCCGCGTAATTGCCTTCACCGGTATCCCAAATATGCAGATAGTCGGTTTTAAGTCCGCTTTCTTTTAATTTCTCAAGAGCGGCTGTTTTTAAGGGTTCCGCTTCGTAGTCGGTCAATATTTTGGCAGTGGATTTTATCAGCCCCAAAGCCCAAACGCATATCATAATGCCGCCCAAAAGCCCCACTATTGAGTCAAGGAAGTTAAGCCCGGCGTATTTGCCCAAAAGCAGCGCCGCTATGGCCATTACGGAAGTTAAAGCGTCGGCCAAAATATGCAGATAGGCTGATTTAAAATTATAGTCTTCGTGTTTGTGTTCGGGCGCGCCGCATTCCGCCGAATGTTTATGGCTGTGCCCGTGTTCATGCCCGCCCATTATCAATATGCAGGCGGTGTTTACCGCAAGGCCTATTATCGCAACGGTTATAGCTTCGTTGAAGTTAATTTGTAAGGGGGTAAAAAATCTTTCCGCCGATTCATAAAGTATCCATAAGCCCGAAAGCCCCAAAAGTATTGCGCTGGCAAAACCGGCCAAGGGGCTGAATTTGCCGCTTCCGAACGCAAGCTTTTCAGAGTCGGCGAATTTGCGTATCATTATATAAGCGAAGAAAGTTATAGATAAAGCGAAAGCGTGCGTGCCCATATGCCAGCCGTCGGCGAGCAAAGCCATGGAATTGCTTAAATAGCCAAATCCTATTTCCGCCGCCATGGTAATGAGGGTCAGAATTATTACAAGCAGAGTTTTCTTTTCTTTATTTTTCATAAAATCCTCTTGTTTGAAGCCCGTTTTTTATTTTACTTTCGGGCTTTCTAGATACCCCCCGGGGGTATAGTGTAAGTATAATCTTTAAATAAAGCTTTGTCAAATATTTTATTTGGTACAATTTAATATGTTTATAAGGAAAACACAGCTTAAAGATTTACCGCTTATTGAAGGAGTATATGCCCGCGCGCGGGAATTTATGAAGTTAAGCGGCAACCCCGGCCAATGGGGGGATAAATATCCTCAGAGGGAAAAGCTCCTGCATGATATTGAGCTTGGCCAAGCGTACATTTGTTTTGAGGACGATGATATTTTGGCTGTTTTCACTTTCTGCCCCGGCCCGGACGCGACTTATGTCCGTATAGAAGGCGGTTCTTGGCTGAACGATAAACCTTACCATGTGATTCACAGGCTGGCTTCATCGGGGCTGCGCCGCGGCGCGGGTGCTTTTTGCATTGATTGGTGTTTTAGGCAATCAGACAATATCCGTATAGATACCCACGCCGACAATAAACCAATGCTTAACCTGATAGCCAAAAAAGGTTTTGTTTACTGCGGCATAATTCACACCGATGACGGTACGCCTAGAAAGGCTTTCCAAAAAGATATCGAAGAGCAATAAATTATTGCAAATAAAAAATCCCCGGGACGGCCCGGGGATTTAAATTTTTCCGAAACTATTTTATTTCTATGCTTTTTATCGCCTCGTCGGTTATAAAGGCGAGGTTGTTATTCATGGTTGCTGCGGCGTCGTAAATAGCGTTTTCTTGTTCTTGGGAAATATTATCCTGCACTTGCGGATTGGCGTAGAAGGTTTGTATCACTATGTCCCAAGCCTGTCCGCCGTCTTTGCATGAAAGCGTGGTTACTTTCTTTTCCGTTTCCAAATCCACGAAAGAGCTTTTTCTGCATTTTTTTCCGCTTATGGAAATTTCTTCTATATCATCATAAATTACGCCTTCAAAACCGAAAGGCTCTTGCATGGCTGAAGCGTCCGCATTCGTTTTTGTATAAGCGTAGGAAAACGCCACCGGCGGATAGCTTTCAAAATTGTCGTACATAAAAACCTGCAGTTCGCTTACGGAAGGGTTCTGGTTTTTGTAAGCTTCCATAATTCCTTCAGGGTTGATTTTAACTTCGCGCAGAATACCGAAATCTTTTTCCGGCAGAGTGATTGACAGCCCGCCGTTGAGAGTATAATTCTCGCTCAAAGGTTTGCTTTTAGAGCAAGCCTGAAAGGAAAGGGCCGTAACCGCGATAAGCGTTAAAAGAGTTATATTTTTCATAATAATATCCTGTTTACGTTTTTAATTTGCCTTAAACATCTTAAAAACATTCTAGTTTATTTTTTTAATATAGTCCTAATAATTTGAATTGTATTTGTTTGCGTGGCGGCATTTGCGTTGTGATTTTAAGCCATATTAAATCAGCAAAAATAAAAAACCCCGCGCGGTTGCGGGGTTTAAATGGCGGTGCTTTTGGTTTCCCTAGCACTATGCTGATTTTTCAAACAGGCTGAAAACAGGCGGAAAATGGCAATTTTCTTTTTGGCCAAAGCGGCAATGAAGCGGCAAAAAGTGCTAGTTTTTTTGTTTTGCCAAAGCGGTTGAAAAGCTGTTAAAAATAGCAGTTGCTTATCGTTTTGCAAATCACTATTATGCAGGAAACCCCGATGCAAAAAACGCCTCTTGCCAAGAGGCGGCAAATGAAGAAGAATTTAGACTTATTAAAGAAATGGTCTGTTGCATAGTATCGGAATATAATTATTTTCGCAAAGAATTGAAAATGGAATATAATGAAAGAAAAAATCTATCCAAGGAGCTTGCTTGTCTATGAATTCTTACAGTGTTTTGCTGAAAAAAGTGGTGGAGGACTTTAATCTGACCATTGTCCACGCATCCACCGATTATGACACGGTTCGGGTCATGGTGGAAGAAGTGGCCAGACCCGGACTTCCCATTGCGGGCTTTTTTAACCATTTTGAGTCCATGCGCCTGCAGATCATAGGTAATGTGGAATCGGCATATCTGAAAACCCTGACTCCTGAACGTCGCATGGAAATTTATGACCAGCTTTTTTCTTATAAAATCCCGGCACTGATTTTTGCCCGAAATATGGAGCCCAGCGAGCAGTGTCTGGAAATGGCGAAAAAGCATGACATTACGATTCTGCGCTGTGTGGAGTCTACCACCTATCTGCTGTCCAGCATGATCGCCTATCTGAAAAACGCACTGGCACCCCGTATCTCCCGTCATGGTGTTTTGGTGGAGGTCTATGGTGAGGGTTTGCTTCTGATGGGCGAAAGCGGTATCGGCAAGAGTGAAGCGGCGGCAGAGCTGTTGAAACGTGGACACCGTCTGATTGCGGACGATGCGGTGGATATTCGCAAGATTGCGGACAATACCCTTATGGGTTCTTCTCCTGAGCTGATCCGCAACTATATTGAAATTCGTGGCATCGGCGTGATCAACGTGGCAAAGCTCTTCGGCATGGCTGCCATCAAGAAGGAAACTGCCATTAACCTGGTTATTAATATCGTCCCCTGGTCGGCAGAGCATGTCTATGACCGACTGGGTCTGGAAGAACAATATATGGATCTTCTGGGCGTGAAGGTGC
>NZ_CALGEO010000107.1:0-5177 GCF_937881865.1 Candidatus Proelusimicrobium excrementi | reverse complement strand
GGTTTTCACTTTCAGCCTGAGGGCCGCTTCCCTGCGAAGAATCCCCCCCGGAATAAGAAATTGATAAAGCAAGGCCTTCGTCGGAAAGAGGCGATATTAAAAAAGCGCGGCTGATAATTTCCACCGCTTCGTTCTTGCGGTTCTCCCTAGCCAAGAGATTTGCCAAACGAAGGCGGGCGACGCTGTCGCCGGGTTTGATTTTTAAAGCTTTTTTATAATTTATCTCGGCGTTGGTATAAGAATTTTGTTTTTCGCTCAAAACGGCTAAAGCCAAAATGGCTTCTTCGTAATTGGGATAAAGGCGCAAAGCTTTTTTGAATGAAGACTCCGCCAGAGAGTCCCGGCCCATAACCTCGTAAAGAGAACCAAGCTGATAATGATAAAGAGGATGGGTTTTATCCAAACGCACGGCATTGCGGAAGTGGAACAGAGCCTCCTCATAATCGCCGAGCGCGGCATATGTTGAGCCTATATTCATTTGGGTGTCCGGGCGGTCGGGATCAATATCTATGCTCTCTTTAAAACTGGCTAAAGCGGAATTGATATCGCCCTTCCAAGCATAAGCTATGCCCAAAAGCTGATGTGCGTGGGCGTTGTCTTTATCCAATTTTAAAGCCGCGCGATATTCCGACATAGCTTGATCCACCTGTCCCTGCCAGTAAAGAGAAATGCCCAAAAATATATGCGGATAAGGATCGTCGGGATTTTTTATTACGGCCTTGGCGAAAGATTTGGAAGCTTCAGCATATTTGGAGAGGCTCAGCTCTTTTATCCCCTGATACATATTGGTGTAAGATTGGCTTTTCATCAGGCTGTCCCAAAAGGTGGGGTAGGTGTCTTCCAAGTTAGCCTTATTGCCTTTTACGCCGACACCGCTTCCGCCAAGGAATTTAGGCAGTGCGGCAAAAGCGCTCCCTGCAGATAAAATGCAGGCCAGTGCGGCAATAAGCCAATATTTAAAATAAAAACGCCCTGATAACATAGATAAATTATATCATTTGGCAAGATTCATAAGCATAAAAAATAAGCACAATATAATTCGGCCCCGCTTTGAACTTAAGCGGGGCCGATTGTTTATAACTTTTTATCTATCGCCGATTAACTTTCTTTACAAGATATCGGGCTGGGGCTTTGTCCCTTTTCAATTACTCCGCCGGTAATGCATTTAGCCCAGTTTTCATCTGCTTTTGAGCCTTCGGAGGGGCCATAGCCGTTTACAAAAATTACCAATCTTCTTGATAATTTTTTAGCTTCAGCGAATTCGTTGGAAGCATATCTAAGCGCTTCTTCCTTAGCAGCTTTGTAGTCCTGATATTCTTGCAAAGCTTCTTCTTCCGCCGTTAATCTTACGGCTGCTTCTGCAGCTTCTAATCTGCGAGTAGCGTCATCCAACTTGCCAAGCAAGGTTGCTCTTGCATCAAAACCCGCAGTTTTAAGTTCGTCGTTTATTTGGCCTATTTCCTGTTTTATTGCAGCCGCTTCATTATTATTAAGCTTCATCAATATCTGAGGGCCTAACGGATATTTATTAGCCAAAGTTCTACGAGCGCCTTCCGCTAAGAGTTTTTTCTGCCTCATGGTGTTTATCGCCTCATCAATTTCAGCCTGATGGGGATTTATGCCGTTATCAATAGGATACTCCGCTTTCACCGCAGCAATATATTCGGATTCAGATCCATATCCGTCCTTATTGTTAAGGTTGAAACCGGGGGTTCCGGTAAATCCGGCGGGGAACTGAAAAGCAATATTCAGCTCAGGATCTTTGTTCTTGATATATTCATAAACGATCTTTGCCACCGTCATGGCTCTGGCCTGAGATAAACCTTTGTTTTTCTCTCCGCCGACTTTGGAAGTCCAGCCGTAAAGGCCGATTTTCATTTCATCGCCTTTTAAGCATTTAAGCACGCCTTCAGTCTGGCTTTGAACTTCTTGCGTACCGGCCTCCATTTTATTTATACACTTATCGCCTTTTCCCAAACCGAACCTTGAGAACTGCGACGTACAGAAAGTGGATGTTACTTTAAAAGAACATTCTTTCTGCGGGCCGCCGTCGCCCCAGTCTTCGCCGGGATCGTCAAAATTGCAATACGGGCAGTCTTCGTCCAAAACTTCAGCACTGATACCGAAAGTCATCAATCCGTATTTGCCGTCCCTGTTATTGGGCAGAATACCGAAGTTGTCTTTAAGCGCTTCCTCTTTATATTTGCATATAGGATCGCATTGAGGCTGTTTCGCTTTGAATTTGGCGACGTCTTCTCCGCATTCTTTATCCGCCCTGGAGGCCTCTAAAACTTCCGCATCGGTTAAAGGCGTGGCAGCCTTTTTGATGTTAAAGTTTTCAACTTTAACGGCTTTATACAGCTTGTCATTTTCCACGCAGAAATTATCCGTGGAAGGAGCCTCTTCGCATTCTTCGCCGTTGCAGCCCCATTTGTAGTAGCAGACGGTATTTTTCTGTCCTGCGGTAGGGCCTATCAAATCAGTAATAGAAACCTGATCAAGCGATTTGCCTTCAACTACATCACCGGGGTGTACATTGGGGGAGGCTTTATTCGTCATAATCCAGAAGACTTTGCCTCTTCCGGGTTTGGCCCTATTGGTACTATCCTCAGTGCTGCTCGTGGATTTACCGGGCCTGAAACTCGGAGCCGTATAAGTAACGGTTTTCATGAGAGTGCCGTTAATATTGGCCGTGCCTTCTTTTTTAGCCATATCTTTGCCGACTCTTATATCTTTAACAACAGGCGCGATATTGCCTTCTTTTACGGCACCCGTCTGTACATATTCAACAAATATTGCAAAGATATTATCTTTTTCATCGGGATTAATTACCGTTGCATGGAAGTCCGATTCTGCCAACGAGTTTACGGAAACCGAATCCGGCGTATCGCAAGATAAAGCATTGGCTTTAGGATCTTTAAAATAGCCGTCTGCGCGCCAAACTTCGCAAACGCCATCGACTTCGGCGCTGATATCGGTTTTCTTTTTGATATCCTTTTGGATACCGGTTTCATCTATGAAAGTAGCCGGTTTAGCCACTTTACCGGCGCAGTAATTATACTGTGCGTTTACTACACCTCTGAGATACTCATTAACAAATTCTTCCGTAGAAGCAGCTTCTTCCTGAGCGGACTCCTCGGCGGAATCATTTATAGTATATCTGCCGCTTTCAAGCTGTGAAATCTGCTCATCAATAGCGGCATTGGCCTGCTTTTGAGCCTCAGTCAGTTCCTGCCCCTTAGGAGCAACAACTTTCTGCTTTTCCAGATCGACAATTTTCGCGGCGACCTGATCCTGCGTCATAGGCTTTTCGGCGGCAGGCGTGTTAGAGTCATTATATTGACCGGTTTTCTTATCGTTTTTCTTTTTGCTGCCTTTGGCAACGAAAGAACCGACTCTGGTAATTTTACAGTTCTCGCTGATTTCAGCCAATTCGTTTTCGCTCAAGGTAAAGTTATTGGTTCTTTCGAGAGCGATAACGAACTCATTATTAGGGGTACCGGTTTTGACCTTTTCGTCGCGTGGTTTAGCCTTAACATAAACGACGATTTTTTCTTCTTTACCGGCTCTGCGTTTACCGTCGGCTTTGCGGGTAGCGGAAGCTTTATAGACCAAAGGAGTCTGATTAACGCTGTCGCAAGAGCCTTGATACCGAGTACCGGAAAGGCCGGAGAGTTTACCGGCTTTAAGGCCGAGGCATTCCAGACGAGCTTGGAGAGCATTTTTTCTGCCGGACTCAGAGATATAAGTTTTGGCGTTATGCTCTTTACAGAAAGCCTGAATGGAAGAGAAAGAATTATTAGTGGTTTCCTTGCTGTCGCCGGAACCGGTGGAAGAAGAAGTATAATCCCCGATATCGCCGGCGCAAAGTTCCATACCGTCGACTAGACAGCAAACGTCTTTAGAGCCGCCTTTAATTCCGAGGAAATTTTTAACAGATCCGTCTTCGGAACCGGTAAGGAGGCACATAGCGAGGTTAGTAGAAATTTTAATAAGGGAATCAGAAAGGGCTTTTTGCCAATTATAATTCCAAAGTTCCCAAAGTTTTTGGGAGCGGTCCTGCATCATATCCCACCACCAAGGTTTTTGGTTGGTGTAATGGAATTTATGGTCAGGGACAGCGCCTTGAGAAGCTAAACGAGCGGCGGCCTTTCTGGGGTCACCGGCGGCGCCTAAAGGAGAACCGTCGACGTCGCGAAGTTGAGCTTCAAACAAAGCCTGTTTAGCGGGGCCTTGGTTCAAAGCACCCAAAGAGCGGGCAGCCTCGGCATATAACCCTTCACCTGTAAGGACACGACCGGCGCCGGCAGATTTAAGAGGCTGTAAAGCAACAGGCCTGACACCAGCCCTGACAGAAGCAGCTTTGCCGTTGGTAGTAGGAGCACCGCCAATAGCCAAGTTGCGAGTAAGCCCGGAACCCGCACCGCCAAAACTCATAGAACGATTGCGGAAAGCACCAATAGCGGTAGCCTTGCGCTGTACAGCATTGCGGATGGCAGGCTTAACAGCTTTTTTGTAAGTATCCCTAACAGGCATCTCTTCGACGTAAGATTTATTAGCATCATCAAGATTGCTAGAATCGTCGCCAATATCAACGTTTTCATGGATAGCGGAATCTTCACCTGATTTGGGAGTAATAATATACTCTAAAGGATTGCGGTAACCAGTGCTCGGTACGATTTCACCGTCGCCGGAACCTATCCACTCCGTAGAGCCATCACCGACCCAGTTCTCGTATCTGTCTGCGGAACCGTCCGGATATTCAACACCGCTGTTGCGGCTGAGTAATGGCAGCAGCAATAATGCGGCCGCGGCCACTATGATAAAAGGCAAATCCCTTTGAGCTCTTTGGATAAGAGTTCGTTTGGCTTTGCCGTCTCCTCCTACACGGGAGGGAATACGTTTGGATAATGGAAGAGATTTACTCTTCTTTAACTTATCGCTAAACGTAAAGCTGTCTTTATTTGGCATAAGGCCTCCTCTTTACATTTATTCACTTCTACTTCAAATCGTATTGCGAATATAGGGCTTTACAAATACATTGTAACGCCCCATATTCCCATTAGACTACAATTTTCATTAACTGTCAACAATTTTTTATATACGGCTTTTAATAAATTTAAAAGAAATTTTCATTAACGGTTCCGTCCAAGCCCGCACCTTTAACAACATCTTTG
>NZ_CALGEO010000106.1:0-8202 GCF_937881865.1 Candidatus Proelusimicrobium excrementi | reverse complement strand
GAGTTAACAGCGTGAAAGAATTTAACCAGCGTGGACTTACGGATTTGAGCCGGATTTGCGTTTTTGAGGAAGGAGGTATACTAAGTATGATGCCGCCGAAGGCGGCGCAGTATCCGACTGAGTAAACAATGCAAAGCCGGCCAAATACGGAAGTCTGCTAGCCGTGAGTACGAAACATCTCGCGAGCAAAGAGCCTCAATTTACACAAAAATAGAAAATTGTTAGCCGTGAGCAAGAAAGATAGACCGAGTTAAAAGAAAAACAAACACAAAAAACACGGGGCCTAACCCGGCCCCGCAAATTCTCGCCTAACTACTTCCACTTCTTCAGGCCGGGATACAAAACTTCCTCCAGCTTCCGATCCTCTCCGTTTAAAATTTCCATATTAATGGCCAAAATATAAAGTTTATCCTTAATTATATCCTGCCAGCCTTCCGGAAATTTTACATAATCCTTAAACGTGGTAATCAAAGGCAGAGGCCCGCGGGAAGAGGCAAAAGTTTCCATTTGTTCAATAGTATATGTGCTGTGATCGGGGAAACGCCAAGTCTGTTTGAGTTCCAGGCCCAAATTCCTTAAAGTCTGCTCAAAGCTGGAGTGATCGCCGATTGCGGAAAAAGCCACGGCCGGGCCTTTTAAATCTTTAAGAGGCACTTTCGTTTTGGCGGTAACGTCAAAATAATAATCGGGCTTGTGTATTGCTTCTATTATTTCTATTTCGTCATTAATCAGGCGAATACTGTCTTTAATATCCTCTCTTTCCCGCTGGGAAACCAAATCGCTGTGGGTTATTACCACTAAAGAAGCTCTCTTTAAAGCGGTTGCCGGCTCACGCAAAGTGCCGAGCGGAAGCAAAGCCTCCCCGCCGAAGGGGTTTACCGCATCTATAAGCACGATATTAGCGTCCCTTTTAAGGCGGTGATGCTGCATACCGTCATCAAGAAGTATAACTTGGCTCCTGAATTGTTTTACGGCTTCGGAAGCGGCGGCGTACCTGTCGGAGCTGACCACTACCGGCACTTTATCTTCCGCCAAAAGCTGGCTCATCATATAAGGTTCATCCCCGCTTTCTTTCCAGTTAAGCAAATCTTTGTCAAAAAGAACCACCACTTCATTCTTTTTTTGGCTTCTTTTGTACCCGCGGGAAACAACAGCCGTCCTTATGCCGGCTCGGCTTAATTTTGAAGCGCACAAAAGCACCGCCGTAGTTTTACCGGTACCGCCGGCGGTGATATTGCCTATGCACACTACGCGGCTGTTTACGGCCTTTTGTTTGCGCCAGCCTTTTTTATAAGCAAAAAGCGTCGCTTTGACGCCAAGCCCGTAAACGAAAGCGGCAAAAGAGAGCAGCAAACGCCCGGCGGAATTATTTAAAAGGTTTTCTCTTAATTTAATAAAATCCATAAAAATTCTCCTGTCGTTATATTATATTATTTTACAGACCGGCAAGGAACAATTATCCTTTTTAAAACCTCTCTCCGTCGTAAAAACGGCGGCCGCAAAAGGCCGGCAAATAAAAGCCCCAATAATAGCCCTTTTTGATATAATCTATTATATGCAAAATTTCAACTTCTACTGCCAGTATTTGGGGCTAAAGGCATTGATTCTGCTTATCCGTTTAATGCCGTGGGGAATTGCCCTCAAATTCGGAGAGGTTCTAGGCCGGCTCATCACTTTGGTAATGCCCAAACGCTTTAAGAGAACCAAAGAAGACATCAAAAAAGCTTTCCCTTCAAAATCTCAAAAAGAAGTAGACCAAATAGCTTTAGAATCATGGCGGAATATAGGCAGGCTCTCGGCGGAATTTGTAAAAGCCGCTTATATGGATAAGGAAGAAATACTTTCCAAAGTGGAGATTATCGGCTTGGAAGAAGTTGCGGAGCGCAACGCGGCCGGCAAAGGCTGCATATTGCATTTAGGCCATTTTACCAACTGGGAAATAGCCGGTTTGGTGGTAAGCGTTTTATTTAAAAACGTATGTTTTATAGCAAAACCTCAAACCAATCCTTATGTTGATAAAGAGGTCAACAGGCTGCGCTCCATACTGGGCGCGCGCTACATAAGCGCGTATAATCCTTTCTTTTCCTGCTTTAAAGCTTTGAAAAAGGGCGGGCTGATTTCAATTTTGAGCGATCAAAGCGTACACGCCTCAAAGCTCTATATGCCGTTTTTGGGACGCGCGGCGGAAGTAGCCCCGCTGACGGCGGTATTATCCATTAAAGCGCAGGTTCCCGTATACGCCATAAGGATATACAGGCGCGGCGGGAAAATAGTCTTTGAAAAGACCGAAACCATACTCCCCCCGCAAACGGAATATTCTCATAAAGTGGTTTTTGATTATACGGTACTCTTAAAATCCAAATTGGAAGAGTTTATCAGGCTTGCGCCGGAAACTTGGCTTTGGGGGCATAACCGCTGGAAACGCGAAAAAGACTGTATAGAAGCCATGAAACTCCAGGAAAAAGAATCTGGAGTCCAAACCAAAAACGGCGGGGAAGCGTAAAATGAAATTCAAAGCGATTTTAATGGACAGGGACGGAACCGTCATTAAAGAAAAACCGGGCACTTACCTTTGCGACCCTAAAGGCGTGAAGCTCTACAAAAACACTTTAAAAGCCTTCAGATTGTTCAAAGAAATGGGCTATAAGCTGTTTATAGTTTCCAATCAATCGGGCATAGGCCGGGGATACTTCGGCGAAGAGGCGGTAAAAGCCGTCAACGGAAGGATGTTAAAACTCCTTGAAAAAGCCGCCGATATCGACGGCGTTTATTATTGCCCTCACGCCCCCGGCGAAAATTGTTCTTGCCGCAAACCCGCGCCGGGAATGGGCCTTAAAATAATTAAAGATCATAACATAGATCCGAAGCTTTCTTTTATGATAGGCGATAAAAAATCCGACGTTGACTTTGCCGAAAATATCGGCATGGAAGGCATATTGGTGCTTACGGCCAACGGCAAAAAACAGCGTGCGAAATACGCCGACAAACTGAAAAACGTAAAAATCTGCCTGGATATTTACGGAGCGGCCAAATATATTAAGGAGATTTCGAAATGAGATTTTTATTTATATTGCTTATAACGGCGGTTTTGACCGCGCCGGGCTGCGGCTTAAAAAATAAAAAGGACGACGGCCTCCAAACAAAAAACGCTGAACAAACACAGCCGCAGGAAAGTTCTTCCGCGGAAAAATCCGCCGCGCCCGCCCAAGAAAACGACTCCGCCGAACCCGCAACATTTGCCCAATCAGTTATAAAGTTTTTCTCGCCGTCCCCCTCCCCTTCCGCGAAAAAGGCCGAAGAGGAAAAAGCCAAACAAACGTCTTTAACCAAATCCGGAAATTCCGAAAAACAAGCGGAACTCTCAGACGAAACCCAGCCTAAAGAAGCGCAGCCGGCGCAGGAAGAGGAGCCGCAATTCCCCGAATATAACGCCGCGGACGACCCAAAAGCCATAATCTTAAAAACCGAAGACGGAAGATTGACTTCCCCTTTCTATTTCTCCGAAGATGCAAAGCCGGAACAAACGAAAAATCTTAAAAAACCCGTTTGGCTCGGCGAAACGCTTAAATATAATGTAGGGTGGTCCTTCATAGTGGCGGGAACAGCAACCCTCACCACTGGCAGAATAGTGGATAATAACGGCGTTTTGGCTTATGAATTAAGGGCGGATGCAAAATCCCACAGCATAATTGACGCCGTATTTAAAGTAAGGGATATAAACATTTCCTGGCTGGACGTAAATTCTCTTAAATCTCTGGGCTACTGGCAAAGCGTAAGGGAAGGCAAATACGCACGCGACGAATGGCTTATCCTGGATTATAATTCCCACACTTACAACAATCACAAACAGGACAAACAAGGCAACGTTAAGACCCAGCAGCTCACTTTTACCGGCGACTCAGTTTTTGATATGCTTTCCTCGCTTTATTACGTCCGCCTGCAGCCTCTGCCGGAAAAGGGCGTCGTATATTTTGATATTATCAACCGCAAGCAGCAGTATCCTTTAAAAGTTACGGTACTGGGCAAGAAAAAGGTTAAAGTAAAAGCGGGCGAATTTAATTGTATAGTTGTGGAACCGCAATTCAGCGGCGAAGGTATTTTTATATCAAAAGGCAAAAGCCTGAAAGTATGGCTTACCGATGACGAACGCCGGCTGCCGGTCAAAATGGCGGCGGAAGTTTTCATCGGCAGCGTTACGGCCGAACTTGCCGAATATTCCGTCCAAACCGGGGAAAGTTCCGAAGAGCAAAAAGCCGGTTAATTTTTAAGGAGATTTTTATGTCCCAGCAAAACAAACAGCATTTTATTGATATTATAGACCGCTTTAAAGGCAAGGAAATTATTGTTATAGGCGATATCATGCTGGACCAATTCGTAAAAGGTTCGGTAAGCCGCATTTCGCCGGAAGCCCCGGTGCCGGTAGTCAATGTGGAAGAAGAGGATTTCATCGCCGGCGGAGCGGGGAACGTCGCCGTTAATTTGGCCGTATTGGGCGCAAAGCCCAAGATTCTTTCCGTAATAGGCAATGACGTTAAAGGTTCAATCCTAAAAAACTATCTCGCCGATAAAGGCGTCGACGTAAAAGCCTTGGTTACGGACTGCAACCGCCCGACTACGCAGAAAGTCCGCATAATAGCGGAACGCCAGCAAGTCGTCAGAGTGGACAGAGAAAGCAAAGAAAGGGTCTGCCCGCCGGTAGCAAAAGAGTGCATGTCCAACTTTAAGAAAGCCGTAAAAAAGGCCAAGGGCGTGGTAATGTCGGACTACGGCAAAGGTATGCTTTCGGACCATAATATAGAAGAAATCATAAATATCTGCCGCAAAGAAAATATCCCAGTATGCGTCGACCCGAAAATAGACAATTTCCTTAAATACAAACGCATAACATGTATGACGCCCAATACCAAAGAAGCCTGGGAAGGGATGGGCCTGCCCCCCAAAAAAGACAATGAAGCCATTTTGGATTTGGGCAAAAAGATTTTAAAAACTTTGGATGCGGAGTCCATTTTGATTACCAGAAGCGCGGAAGGCATGAGCCTTTTTGAAAAGGGCGCCAAAACCAAAATCACGACGATTAAAGCCACCGCAAAGGAAGTTTTCGACGTAACCGGCGCGGGCGATACTGTAATTTCGGTATTGACTTTGGCTTTGGCCTGCGGCGCTTCTCTGGCGGATTCCGCCTATATCGCAAACAAAGCGGCTGGCATAGTCGTAGCCAAACTCGGCACGGCGACGGCCTCCGCAGAAGAAATAAAAGAGGTATTATGAACAACGTTATAATTGTTATCCCGGCCAGATACGGATCTACAAGATTTCCCGGCAAGCCTTTGGCTGAATTACAAGGCAAACCTATCATACAATGGGTTTACGAAGCCTGCAAAAAAGCGAACTGCGGCGAAGTGATTATCGCCACCGAGGACGAACGCATTACCTCGGCCGCCGCAAGCTTCGGCGCAAAAGCCGTAATGACTTCCGCCGACTGCCAAAGCGGCACGGACAGAATTTATCAGGCTACGAAAGGCTTGGGAGCCGATTACGTAATAAACGTACAGGGCGATGAGCCTTTCGTTCAGCCGGAAACCATAAAAGCCGTGGTGGAACTTGTGAAAAATGACGACAAAACCGATATTTCCACAGCCTGTATGCCGGTAACCGACGCGGATATCATCAACAATCCCAATCACGTAAAGGCGGTGCTCGCCAAAGATATGAGAGCTTTATATTTTTCCCGTTCGCCGATTCCTTACAAAAGGGAAAAGACGCCCGAATCGGAAAAAGCCCCTTACTACCTGCACTGCGGCATTTACGGCTACAAAATAAAAGCTTTGGAACAATTTGTAAAATTGCCTGTAAGCCCGCTTGAGAATTTGGAAAAGCTTGAGCAGTTGCGCGCATTGGAAGCCGGCATGACAATAAAATCCGCTTTGATAAATAAAGCCGGCCCCGCCATTGATACGCCCGCGGATTTGGAAAGGGCGAAAGAATTTGCAAAAAATTTATAAGGAGTTTGTGAAATGTCAAAATTTATATTCGTTACCGGCGGGGTGGTAAGCTCCCTCGGCAAAGGCATAACCGGGGCCAGCTTGGCAAAACTTTTACAGTTAAGGGGCTTTAAAGTAAACATGATTAAGTGCGACCCTTACATAAACATAGACCCCGGCACTTTGAGCCCTTACCAGCACGGGGAAGTGTTTGTTACGACCGACGGCGCGGAAGCCGATTTGGATTTGGGCACTTATGAAAGATTCTTAGACGTCCCCATGACCAAAGCCAACACCAACACCGCCGGCGGAATATATCAAACCGTAATAGATAATGAACGCCGCGGCGATTATAACGGCGTAACCGTACAGGTAATACCGCATATCACCAATGAAATCAAAAAACGTTTCGCCGCTTTTGACAAAGATTTTGACGTTACGATTATAGAAATAGGCGGCACCGTCGGTGATATTGAGGGCCTGCCCTTTTTGGAAGCCGCAAGGCAGTTCCGCGTGGAGCGCGGGCGCGACAATGTAATGTCTTTGCACGCCACTTTGGTGCCTTATATCGCTTCCGCCGGCGAACTTAAAACCAAGCCGACGCAGCATTCCGTCAACAAACTGCGCGAAATAGGCATAGAGCCCGACGTTTTGGCCTGCCGCACGGAACACCCGATTTCGGACTCGATGAAAAACAAACTCTCGCTGTTTTGCAGCGTAGAACCCGCCGCCGTAATAGAAGTTATGGACGCGCCTTCAATTTACCTTGTCCCGGAAGAACTTGAAAAGCAAGGCCTTACCGATTTGGTAATTAAAAGATTGGGGCTTAAAGCCAAAAAGAAAAACGACGGAGCTTGGTTTGATTTTATACGCAAAGCCACTTCCCCCAAGAAGCAGATTACAATCGGCATAGCCGGCAAATACGCCGAACTTAAAGACGCATATAAATCCGTTGCCGAATCATTGTATTTGGCGGGGATGTCAAACAAAGTATCGGTAAAAGTGAAATATATTAATACGCAGAAAGACGCCATACCCGCCGCTTTAAAAGGATTGGACGGCGTTATAGTGCCGGGCGGATTCGGCAAACGCGGCATTCCCGGCAAAATAGAAACCATAAAATACGCCAGGGAAAACGATTTGCCTTTCCTGGGGATATGCCTGGGTATGCAATGCACAGTCATTGAAGCGGCGCGCAACCTTGCGGGCCTTAAAGGCGCGGATTCCATCGAAATCAACCCCGACACAAAATACCCCGTAGTGGCTATGATGGAAGCGCAAAAACAAATAAAGAAACTCGGCGGAACCATGCGCCTTGGCAATTACAGCGCGAAAATCAAAAAAGGCACTTTGGCGCATAAACTCTATAAAAAAGACGCTATAGAAGAACGCCACCGCCACCGCTATGAGTATAACCCGGAGTTTGTCCCCCAACTTGAAGAATGCGGCCTTAAAGTAAGCGCGTGGCATAAGGATATTCTGCCGGAAATAGTGGAATACCCAAAACATCCGTTCTTTATAGCGGTGCAGTTCCACCCGGAATTCGCCAGCAGGCCTTTAAAACCGCATCCGCTCTTTGACGGGCTTGTAAAAGCCGCTTTAAAGCGTCATAAATAGGATTATTTGAGTTTTTCGGCTGCGTATAGCTTTCGGTGCGGCCAAGAACCAAAATATGATAACAGATAAAATTTCCCCCGGACTGAAAAATCACTCCGGGGGATTTAGTTGTTGTGTTTTTGCAATCCCCGGCTATGCCGGGGGTTTCAAAAACACAACAAAAAGGGGAACCTGTTAAGGCTCCCCTTAGGAGGGTACTATATGTTTATAGTACCAAAGCTTTGTTACTGTACCTCTAAACCTAATGAAGCACAGATACCGCTTACGGAAGCTACACCAGAGCCAACATTGTCTGTGCAAGTAATTTTACCGGTATAGTAATTTCTTTTTAAAGTATAGCCTGAAGAACCTTTCCTAGTTGCTGTAATTTCACCATTTGGCGGAACACCCGCTTCAGAAACTTGAAAGTCAAAGTTGTTAGAATCCCAAGTGTTACCAGTTACAGTAGTTCCGGAAGTATCTGCAATTTCAATATCCAAGCTAGATAAATTACCAGGATACTGATTATCTTTGGAAACAAGTCTCGCTCTTTCCATAGCGGCTGAAATTGAACCCATAATGGACAAGGCTTCAGTAGCTCTGGATTTTTCCACCGCTTTAAAAT
>NZ_CALGEO010000105.1:0-8868 GCF_937881865.1 Candidatus Proelusimicrobium excrementi | reverse complement strand
CCGCGGCGAACTGCACCTTACGATTTTGATTGAAAATATGCGCCGCGAAGGGTTTGAATTGGCGGTTTCCTCCCCGGAAGTTATTTATAAAGAGGAAAACGGCAAAATCTTAGAACCTATGGAATACCTCATTTTGGATATTACTTCCGATATGCAGGGCGCGGTTTTTGAGCTTGTCGGCACGCGCGGAGCCAAGCTGGAAAATATGGTCAGCGAAGGCGAAAACAGATTAAGGCTTGAATACGTTATCCCCTCAAGGGCTTTAATCGGCTTTAAGAACGAGTTTTTAACTTCCACCCGCGGCAAGGGTATTATGCACCACAGTTTTTACGGTTATTACCCCAAGGTGGATGTTCCGCCGTTAAGAAGCAACGGCGTATTTATAGCCAAGGAAGCGGGGGAAACCACCGCTTACGCCATAAACAGCTTGCAGGACGGCGGACAGCTGTTCGTCGGCCCGGGCGTTAAAGTTTATGAGGGCATGATAGTAGGGCAGAACTCCAGGGATAATGACTTGGTGGTCAACCCCAATAAAACCAAAAGGCTTTCAAATATGCGCTCAAAAGCCGCGGACGACGCGCTGTTGCTGACTCCTCCCAGGATTATGAGCCTTGAACAGGCCATTGAATACATCGCCCCGGACGAACTTGTGGAAATTACGCCCACTTCCGTCAGGCTCAGAAAGAAAATCCTTAATATTTACGAACGCAGAAGAGCCAATAAGAAAGAAGAAGAGGGCACCGGCGAAGAATAAGCCTTACAAGAGTGTGTTTTTGGTTTCGCCGGAAGGATAAAGCAGAATGATTGATATTTCCGAATTAAGTTACCATATAGGCAAAAGGACTATTTTTGAAGACGCCTCGGCCTTTATCGGCAAAGGGCAGAAAGTCGGACTCGTCGGTTTAAACGGCTGCGGCAAAACAACCCTTTTTAAACTTATTTTGGGCAGGCTTTATCCCGACGGCGGAAAGATAAGCGTTTCAAGCGGGACGGTTTTAGCTACGGTCGAACAGGAAATACCGGATATAAACCAAACGCCGCTAAATCACGTTTTATACTCCGATTTGCGCTTAAAGAAGCTTTACGACGAACTGGCGCAAAATCCTTCCGGCGTACGCCTTGCCGAAATATACGATAAGCTTGATTCTTTGGGCGCGCACGGCGCGGCCGCGAGAGCCGGCGCGATACTCGGCGGATTGGGGTTTTCCAATGCGGATTTATCAAGGCCTTTAAAAGAATTTTCCGGCGGGTGGCGCGTCCGCGCGGCATTGGCCGCGGCCTTGTTTGCTCCAAGCGACTGCCTTTTATTGGACGAACCTACAAACCATTTGGATTTGGAAACGGTCATCTGGCTTGAAAACTGTCTTGCCAAACTGGATAAAACGCTTATCATAGTCAGCCACGACAGAAACATTTTAAACAAAGTCTGCGATAAAATCATACTTGTAGACGAATGCAAACTAAAGACTTATACCGGCGATTACGACACCTACGAAAGAACCCGCCACCTCCAAACGGAACAGCTGGTAAAAGACGCCAAACGCTATGAAGAAACAAAAAAGCATTTACAGGCTTTCGTAGACAGATTCCGTTATAAAGCCAGCAAGGCCAAGCAGGCTCAAAGCCGCCTTAAAATGATTGAGAAAATGGGCGACGCGCCTAAAATCCCTTTGGAAAAGAGCATAAGTTTTTCTTTCCCTCAGCCTCAGCATTTGGACGCTTACCTTTTTACATTGGAAGACGTCAGCTGCGGATACGACGATAAAATCGTCCTTGATAAACTTAATTTGACTATTACCCAAGATGATAAAATAGCTTTGCTCGGCTCCAACGGCAACGGTAAATCAACTTTAGCCAAGCTTTTGGCCGGGAGAATACACTCCATGAGCGGCAAGCTTACTTATGCCAGAAAACTGAAAACCGCATATTTCGCCCAGCACCAAACGGAAGAGTTTGACGTAGAGTCCACCCCTTACGCCACCGCCAAAGCCGCCATGCCGGAAGCCAAAGAGGCGGAAGTTTATACGCATTTGGCGCGTTTCGGCTTGGAAAAAAGCAAAGCAGATACGGAAATAGGCAAACTTTCAGGCGGGGAAAAAAGCAGGCTTTTGCTTTCGCTCATCACTATAAACAAGCCCAATATTTTAATTTTGGACGAACCCACAAACCATTTGGACATAACCAGCCGCCGCGCTTTAATTGAAGCTTTAAACGAATATGACGGCGCAGTAGTATTGGTTACGCACGACTTTCACATATTGGAATCCGTATGCGACCGCCTGCTTTTGGTGGCCGACGGCACCGTTAAGCCTTTTGACGGTGATTTGGAAGATTATAAAAATTACGTTTTGCACTCTTCCCGATCTTCTTCGGAGGAAGACTCTTCCTCTGAAGGCGGGCGCAAGGAAAAACGCAAAAATGCGGCCAAACTCCGGGCCGAAACGGCTCCTTTGAGAAGCAAAATCAAAACTATTGAACGCCGCCTTGAAACGCTTTCTTCCCAAAAGGAAAATCTGGAAGCGCGCTTAATCCGCGGATACGAATCGGGGCTGAGCATAGAACTTGCCTTTATAAACAAGGAAATTTCCGACGCGGAAAAACAATGGGAAGATCTTTCCACCCAGCTTGAAGAAATCATGAACGGCTGAACTTATGGCAATTTATAACCGGGCAAACCTTTTAGGCTTGCCCGGTTTTCATATATATAGACCGTCCGCGGGGTAATTCTGCACTGCGGCGTAAATACTCCGGCGGATTTATCACTTAAACACTTTTATTCTTTGGGCGGGGGGAATCATCTCCTTTACGCCCGCTTCGCCGCCGGCGACGCCGAAAGGCATTTGCGCTATAAGCTTCCATGAAGGCGGCACGTTAAAAGCTTTTGCTATTTCCGCGTCGATAACAGGGTTATAATGCTGTAAGTTCGCGCCCATGCCCAAATTGGCAAGGCCAGTCCAAATTATATACTGTAAAATCGCGTTGCCCTGCTGCGCCCACGGTGGAAAATTCTCCCTGTAAGAGGGGAATTTGCTTTGCATTTCCTCTGTAATTTTTACGTCTTCAAAAAACAGTATCGTGGCGTAAGCTTTTGCAAATCCTTTTATCTTTGCTTCCGTCGAGGGGAACTTTTCCGGCGGGACTAAAGCTTTTAAAGTCCGCTTTACTATATTCCAAACTTTTGCGTGGCTTTCCCCGAAAGCGACTATAAGCCTTGCGCTTTGGCAATTAAACGCCGAAGGCGCGTTTAACAGCGCGAAATCAATAAAATCAAGTATTTCCTTTTGTTCAAGCGTGGCTTTGTTTTCCAAAGCGTAAATACTGCGTCTTTTCCTTACCGCGTTAAAAAAATCCATTTCTGTTCCTCCTTGCCATTATATAGTTATAGCGGCGGAGGCAAAAAAATCAATGGGGCTCGCTAATCAAAAAAGCCCTCCTTTTGGGAGGGCTTTTTAAATATCGCCGGGACTTCTATTGGGCGGAAGAAATAATATCCTCGGCCCGCATTAAAGATTCGTCTATGTTTTTGCAGATATTCTGGCGGCCTATTATATCCAAAAAGCCGTATTTATCCAGCATTTTATGCGGCTGACGCTGTAAATGCGAAAGAATGATTTTAACCCCGCTCGCCGCGCAGCGTTTGTATATTTTGTAAAGCGCGTGATAGGCTGTTGCGTCCATAGCCGGTACGCTCCTCATTCTTAAAACAAGCACTTTGCAGTCTTTTATATTGCTAAGAGTGTCTATAAAAATATTCGCCGCGCCGAAAAAGAACGGCCCGTTAATTTCATATACGGTTACATGCTTGGCTATTTTTTTGGCGTCGATATCGTCTTTATGGTGAACTTCGTCCATAATGTCGTCGTCGGCGTTGGTTACGTTATAAACGTCCGACATACGCTTCATAAAAAGCACCGCCGCCAATACCAGGCCGAACTCTATCGCCGCCACCAAATCTATAACCACCGTAAGCGCAAAAGTTACAAGCAAAACCAAAATATCGCCCGCCGGCGCTTTAAACAGAGAAACGAAACTGCGCCAATCGCTCATTCTGTAAGAAACGGTAAACAAAATGGCGGCAAGGGCGGTCATCGGAATAAGGCTTATATAATTCATAAGGCATAACATCATTATGAGGAGAAACACGCTGTGCGCTATACCGGCCAAAGGCGTTCTTCCGCCGTTGTCGATATTTGCGGCAGTCCTGGCTATCGCGCCTGTGGCGGGCAGTCCGCCGAAAAGCGCGGAAACTATATTGCCGCAGCCCGTGGCCACAAGTTCCATATTGGAGCGGTGTTTTTTACCTATCATACCGTCCGCAACTACGGCCGAAAGCAAGCTTTCTATACCGGCCAAAAAGGCTATCGTAAAAGCCGGCCTTAAGAGTTTAAGGACTATATCCAAGTTTATATCTGGCAAATGCGGTGTTATAAGGCCGGTTTTTATATCGCCGAAAGTGCTTCCTATGGTTGCGACGGGCAAATCCCAAACTTTTACTATAATCGTGCTTATTACCAATGCGGCCAAAGAACCGGGGAAAAGTTTAAGCTTTTTCGGCCAAAACACTATAATTGCCAAAGCCAGCGCGCCTATAAGCAAAGTGGGCACGGAAGTTTGGGCAAAACTTTGGAAATACAAATTCCACTTGGCGAAGAAGGCCGAGGGAATATCGGTAAGGCCGAGGCCGAAAAAGTCGTTAATCTGCGTTGAAAACAGCACTACCGCTATACCGCTTGTAAAGCCTGTGGTTACTGGGTAAGGTATAAACTTTAAGAACGCGCCGAATTTTAAAAATCCCATGATTATCAGGATTATGCCGGCTAAAAGCGTGGAAACCAGCAAACCTTGCAAACCGTATTGCTGGATGATTCCGTAAACTATAACGACAAACGCGCCCGTGGGGCCCGCTATCTGCACGCGGCTTCCGCCGAGCAGGGAAATGGTAAAACCGGCCACTACGGCAGTTATAAGGCCCTTATCCGGCGTTACGCCGGAGGCTATGGCCAAAGCTATGGAAAGCGGCAGAGCTATACAGGCAACAACAAGCCCGGCCGTCAAATCCGCGATAATTCTTTCACGCGGGAACTCCTTCTTCCTGTGTTGAAGAAGGCTTAACAATTTGGGTTTCAATTTCATTTTATTTCTAAGGTTTCCAAGTAAGCTTTAAGTTAAGAATATATATAATTTTATCTTTTTTTGTATGCGGGCCGCAAATTATTTGCCGCCGCGCGGACGCTTTTAAATAGCTGCGGCTCCCTCTTGTATTATCGGCAGGAAGTCATCCTGTACGGGCTCCCTTTCTTTGTCTTCTTCATTTGTTTCCGACTCGGGCGCGTCCGCTTTGGGCTGAGGGTCGGTAACAAGATTCAGAACAATGTTAAATGTTAATTTAAGCTGTTCGAAGAAGTCCTTTTCCGATATACTTTCATCAGGCTGATGAGGGCCGTTTCCGTTCTCCTGCAGAAGCGGGCCTATGCCGTAAGTTATTACGCCGTGGCGGCGCAGGAATTCGCTCTCGCTTGAAGCGGGCGTAAGGCCGGGCAGAACCAAAATGCCGGGGAAGGTTTGCTCCGCGGCTTTTTCTATGGCTTTAAAAAGCGGGTCGTCAAAAGAAGCCGGCGGCTGAGGAAAAGGAATTTCCGGCCTTTCTATAACGGTAAGAGTTACGTTTTCGTCCTCGGCGAACAATGCGCTTAATTCATCTACGAAAGCCATAGGGTCGCTTTGCGGCAGCAGGCGGCAGTTTAAATTGGCGGAAGCTTCGTTAAACGCCGTATTGGCTTCGGTGCCGGAAGTCAGCACGGTGGGGGTAATGGTATCGCTTATTTGGGTTTTAAAAAATTCGTCTTCGCTGATGATTTTTGCCGTTTGCTGGGCCTGAAGAGGATCTTCCGACGCAAGGAGTTTTAAAGTCGTTTGAGCGTCGTCGTCCTGATAGGGGAAAATCCTTTCAAAAAAAGTTTTGGCCAGCGGTGAAAATTTATATAAAGGCTGATAGCTTTCTATGGTGGCCAGCGTCTGCGAAAGCTTATATATGGCGTTATTTGCCCCCACCGATGAGGCATTCCCGCCGTCGCCTTTTGCCGTTACGAGTATATCCATATACATTTTGGTTGCGGCTTCCACGAACAAAATATCAACGGGTATTTTGCCGTCTTCGTTTTTCATTACGCCGCCGCCTTCGTTAAGGGCGTAGCCGGCTTTAAGCTTTTCCGGGTATCTGTCGTAAAGGAATTTTATTCCTTTTTCGCTGCCGCTTTCTTCATCGGACGTAAAGAGAAAAATTATATCTCTGTTAAGTTTAAAATCGCCTTTTGAGAGCCTTGTAAGTATGGTTAAGTTTATGGCCGCGTAATTTTTGGCGTCGGTGGAACCCAGGCCGTATATGCGGTTATCCTTAAGGGTTGCTTTGGCAGGGGGCAAAGTCCAGCCGTCTTGTATGGCGGCGGTATCCAAATGCGATATCAGGATAAGGGGCTTTTCGTTCCGTTTGGCCAGTTCCTTATCGGCTTTAAGCACTGCTATAAGATTGCCGCGCGGCTTTTCCGTGCGGTAGATGTCCCAGTCTATTTTATATTTGTTCAGCTTTTTATATATGTATCTTAAAGCTTTTGTTTCCTGCGGCTCCGGCTGAGAGGTGTCTATATTTATCAAATTTATAAGATTGTCTTTAGCCGATTGGTTCAGCGCGTCAAAATCAAGCTCTGCGCAGTTAAGCGCGCAGGATAGAAATAAGGCCGGCAGTATTAATAAAAACGGTTTCATTTTAAATAGAACTCCAGGGCGGAACCTTCTTTGATGTCGTGCTTCTTTACGCTTCCGGCGGGCAATTCCAAAACGTATTGCCCGAATCCGCCTGCCGTCGCCACCTGATTATCCGGCGTATAAACGTATGAATGCGGGACGTTTGCCGCATAGGAAAACACTTTTAAATCGGAGGTTATAAAAATTATATCCAAATCTATGAGGGTGTTTTTCATCCAAAAGTAGCGCGGTTCGTCCGAGTCGAAAACAAACAGCATTCCCGAGCCTTCCGGCAGTTCGGTGCGGTACATAAGGCCCTTTTCCGTTTCCTCGGGAGTAACGGCAAGTTCCGCCTTGACGATAAAGCCGTCCGGCAGGATAATGTCCGTGGTTTTGGGCCCGCATCCGCAAAGGAAAGCGGCCAATATAAACAGATATTTCTTCATTATTATAATTTTAGCAATTTAAGAGGCTTTTATCATTTTGATATAATTTAACTGTGCTTAAAGTGACTAATCTTTCCGTAAGCTTCAATTCTCCATCAGGCATGGTAAAAGCTCTTGACGGACTCTGCTATACCTTAAACGAAGGCGAGATTTTGGCCGTCGTGGGGGAATCCGGCTGCGGTAAAACCGTACACAGTCTTGCCCTTACGCGGCTTTTGCCGCCGGGCGCAAAGGCCTCGGGCGAAGTGCTTTACAAGGGGAAGGATATCCTTAAAACCGAGGGGAAAGATTTGCGCGCTTTAAGGGGGGCTGAAATCGGAATGATTTTTCAAGATCCGATGATGTCCCTCAACCCGGTGTTTACCGTAGCCGCACAAATGACGGAAACTCTGCGCGCGCACCTTAAAATAAGCAAAAAAGAAGCTCTTAAAAAATCGGCGGAGCTTTTGGCGAAAGTCGGCATAGACGAAAAATTTTTAAACTCTTATCCGCATCAGCTTTCCGGCGGAATGCGTCAGCGCGTAATGATAGCCCTTGCCCTCAGCCTTAACCCGGGCATATTGATAGCCGACGAACCCACCACCGCCTTGGACGTAACCGTTCAGCTGCAGATTTTGGAACTTATAAAAAAACTTCAAAAGGAATACGCCGCTTCGGTAATTTTTATCACTCACAATTTGGCTATAGTCAATAATATAGCGGATAGGGTTTTGGTGCTTTACGCCGGCGAAAAAGTGGAAGAATGTTCAAAAGAAGATTTGTTTAGAAAACCTTTGCACCCTTACAGCGAGGGACTTTTAAATTCCGTGGTCAAACTTTCCTCAAAAGAGAAAAGGCTTAAAGCCGTTAAAGGCGCGCCGCCCGCGCCCGGGAAGGAATTTAAGGGCTGTAAGTTTGCGCCGCGATGTCCGTATGCTTCGGAAAAATGCAAAACCCGCAAACCGCCTTTGTTTGAGGCTGGCGTCGGCAGGCTTGTGAAATGCTGGAAATACGAGGACGCTAAAAATGGCTGAACTTCTTAGAATAGAACACGTAAGCAAAACTTATATTTCCGGCGGATCGTTTTGGGGTGGGGAAAAGATAACCGCGCTTAAAGACGTAAGTTTTTGCGTAGAAGAGGGGGAAAGCTTCGGTTTATTGGGGCCTTCCGGCTGTGGCAAAAGCACTTTGGCGAGGCTGATTTTGGCTTTGGAGCGCCCCGACGGCGGTAAAATTTATGTTGACGGGCGGGATATTTCATCTTTAAAAGGGCGGGAGCTAAAAGCTTTCAGGCGCAAAGTTCAGCCCGTGTTTCAAGATCCTTACGCCTCTTTGAATCCTAGGATGACCGTCGCCGAAATTTTGGCCGAACCTTTTTCGGTGCACGGGGAGCATTATACGCACGCTTCCTTAAAAAAGCTTTTAAGCCAGGTGGGGCTGGCGGAATCCTCTTTGGCAAAATATCCGGGCGAATTTTCCGGCGGGCAGCGTCAGCGCATAGCCATAGCGCGCGCTTTGGCTTTAAAACCAAAGCTTATTATCGCAGACGAGCCACTCTCTTCCCTGGATGTTTCCGTACAGGCGCAGATACTCAATTTGCTGGCCGATATTAAGGAAGAATACGGCCTAAGTTTGGTTTTTATATCGCACGATTTGGCTTTGTGCAAATTTTTATGTTCAAAAGCGGCGGTAATGGATAAAG
>NZ_CALGEO010000104.1:0-2573 GCF_937881865.1 Candidatus Proelusimicrobium excrementi | reverse complement strand
ATACCGTTTTCATCCAAGTCCTTGAGCATATCTTCACTTCTGTTGGGAATATCGCGAGTGATTTCTTCATCGCCCAACTTGGTGCTTCTTGCTTCGGTGTCGTGGGTACCAATGTGGATAGAAGTAAATACGTCGTCTTGTACAAGTTCTTCACTCAACAAAATAGCGTCTTCGTAGTTGTAACCTTCCCAGCTCATAAAGCCTACAAGAAGGTTGCGGCCCAAAGCCAAAATACCGTCATCCATTGAAGGACCGTCTACAAGCACTTGCCCTTTTACCACGGTGTCGCCGGCTTTTACAAGCGGTTTGTGGTTGACGCAGGTATCTTGGTTGGAACGTTTATATTTGGTAAGCTCGTAAATTTCGGTTTTGCCGCCTTTTGCGGGTTCGACGGCGATAATATCGGCCGAAGCGAAAATTACTTTACCGTCCTGTTTGGCCACCATGGAAGAACCCGAATCCCTTGCCACCGCGGCTTCAATGCCGGTGCCGACCAGCGGGGCTTCCGCTTTAAGCAAAGGCACGCCTTGGCGCTGCATGTTACAGCCCATCAAGGCACGGTTTGCGTCATCGTGCTCAAGGAAGGGTATCAAAGCGGCTGAAACGCTGATTACCTGCAAAGGCGAAATATCCATATAATCAACTTCGCCCGGGGCGACCAAAGGATAATCGGAGCGAACGCGGCAAGCCACCTGCTCCGCCATTAATTTGCCGTCCGCGCCCAAAGGCGTATTGGACTGGGCAACCATATAATCGTCTTCAATATCGGCCGTAAGATAATCAATCTTATCCGTAGCTTTGCCGTTTTCGACTTTTCTGAACGGGGATTCCAAAAGGCCGTATTTGTTTACTTTGGAATAGCAAGCTAAAGAGGTTATCAAACCGATGTTCGGACCTTCAGGCGTTTCAATAGGGCAGAGCCTGCCGTAATGAGTATGGTGAACGTCGCGGACTTCAAAGCCGGCGCGTTTTCTGTTAAGACCGCCGGGGCCCAAGGCTGAAAGTCTGCGTTTATGGGTAAGTTCGGAAAGCGGGTTGATCTGATCCATAAACTGGGAAAGCTGGGAAGTTCCGAAGAACTTCCTTATAATACCGGCAACCGGCTGAGCGTTTACCAAAGAGCGCGGAGTCGGCTTCTGAGTGGAAGCTTCCTTGTTCATTTTGTCCCTGGCGGTTTTAGCCATTTGGGAAAGGCCGACGCGGATTTGGTTTTCCAAAAGCTCGCCGATGCCGCGTACGCGCCTGTTGCCCAAGTGGTCGATATCGTCAAGTTTAAAATCTATAGAGGAACCGTATCTTTCGGCGATATATTCTTCGCCGGCGTTTAACGCTAAAAGATATTGCAAGGTTACGATGATATCTTCAGGAGCGAGGGTTCTTCTCTTATCCGACGGGCGGGCGAACTTCTTGAAAGAAGCTTTGCCGAGCATATCAAAGAACGGCGCAAACTTCTTGTTGATTTTGAAGCGGCCAACATAGCTTAAGTCATAGCGTTTATTGTTGTTGAAGATAAGGCTGTCCAAAAATTGTTCGGCCTGTTCTTTAACGATGAAATCCTGCCCTCTTAAGCGTTTATAAATTTCGAACTGGGCTTCCTGAGCGGTTTTGGCTTCTTCTTTTTTAGCTTCCAAAGTGGCCAAAATACCGGGGTTGTCCTGCCTGGGATTGCCGGAAAGAACTTTAATCTTTTTGACTTTCTTTTCAAGCAGAACTTTAAAAGTTTTGTCGTCAATCGGGGTGGCGGCTTTGTCATCCAAGTTCCAAATGACTTCGCCGGTGGCCGGATCGACTATATCTTCAGCCGCGTAACGGCCCACCACATTGTCGATATCCTGAACTTTTACGTCAATGTCTTCAGTTTGGTAAAAAGCCTGTAAAATTTCTCCGTTGGTTTCAAGGCCGCACGCGCGCAGGAACGTGGTCGCCAAAACCTTTTTCTTTCTGTCAATCCTGACCCAAAGCACGTTCGCCAAATCGAACTGGAACTCTATCCACGCGCCTCTGTAAGGAATAATGCGCGCAACATAAAGTTTTTTACCAAGGGTTGATTGCTTCTTTTCTTCGTCTTCTTCAAAAATAATACCGGGAGATCTGTGCAGCTGGCTTACTATTACACGTTCGGCACCGTTAAATACAAAGCAGCCGGCCTCCGTCATTAAAGGTAATTCGCATAAAGTGATGTCTTCTTCCTTGCCCTCTTTTAAAGCCCCGTTTTTCTGTTTAATGTTAAGCCTGAGCCATACTCTTAAAGGCGCACTGTACGTACCGTCTTTGACGGCCGCTTCCGCCGGGGAGGCGTATTTGGGGGCGGAAAGTTCGTATTTAACAAATTCTAAAGTCATACTGCCGTCGGGGGCTTCTATGGGGAAAACGTCGGTAAAAGCCGCTTGCAAACCTCTGAAATCGCGCTTTTCCGGGGCAACATCCAATTGTAAAAAATCCTCAAAAGACTGCTTTTGCATGTCCAACAAATTTGGTAAGGGTAGTTTTGTTTTAATTTTGCCGAAATTTAATTGTTTCATTTTCTGACTTCCTGCGCTGCCGGACGATGTGCCTTAGGCACATAAGCCCCC
>NZ_CALGEO010000103.1:0-6437 GCF_937881865.1 Candidatus Proelusimicrobium excrementi | reverse complement strand
GGTTTGCAGAAGGATTATATTTTGCATTACGGCGTTTTCGGCCGTTTGGATTATGTTTTTGGCTTTTTCAAAATCTTCGTCGTCCGTCCAGGCGGCCGGCCTGGAATATTTTGCGGGCTCAAAAGCTAAATCTTTAAATTCAAGATTATCATGATAATCCGCCGCATTGTTTAAAATTACTTCGGCTTTGCGCAGGTTTTCTTCAAAAGCGTTTTTCCTTTTGCTTTTATATAGTTCAAGCAGTCTTTTCGCTTCTAAGGCCTGGCGGCGCAGAACCTCGGCGGTTTTTGGGCTTCTCAGAGCCGGGTTATAACTTTGAAGAGGGCTTTTTAAAAGCGCAAGCGCGAAAGCTTTTATTTCTTCCAGAGAGAAGTTTTTAAGCAGCAATTCCCACTTTTCGCCGTTTAAGGAAGAGTAATTAAGTTCCTCATCCAAAAATACCGACCATATTTTATCGATTACGGCTTGCGCGGCTTCGTCGCCGTCGGGCATAATATCCGGGGCGACGCCGGCTTCGGCGGGGAAGCGTCTTAACACTTTAAAACAAAATCCGTGTATAGTGCTTATCATCGCGCGTTCGGCCAGTTCGAAATTTTGTTCTATTTCTTTTATAAGTTCTTCTTTTTCCCGTCCTATTTTTTTAATAAGGTTTTCCGTTTCCCGGGAAGGCTCGCTGAGGCCTTTTAAAGCGGAAAGCGTTTCGGCCATTTTTTCCAAAAGTCTGGATTTTATTTCAGCGGCCGCCTTTTCCGTAAAAGTCAGCGCGATTATTTTATCTATGGATATACCCTTGCCCAAAATAAGGTAGCAAAGCCTGTCCGTGAGCAGAGTGGTTTTGCCCGTGCCCGCGCCGGCTTCCACTATAATGTTTTTGGAAGTTTCCAAAACGGCGGTGTCGCGCGCTTTTTGATCCGGCGGAATAAAAAAATTATTTTGAGGCATTGAGCCTCCTTAATTTCCCTGTTTGGGCCGAGTTCCGCGCCCGCCTTAAACTTGGGGCGTGGTCTTTGCGGCATACGTCGGCGTAGGCGCAATATTCGCAGGCATGCGCCGAAGGCGTTATTATAAATTCCCCGTTTTCGGCCAAATCAACGCGGTAATTTACGGCCTTTTCAAATTCCGTTTTGATAAGTTCGTAATCCCCGGCGAAAAGTGATTTTTCGCGTTTGCCGTCTTCTTCTACGGCAAGCAGAACGGCCTCTTCGGGGGTAAGGCCCCGCATGGTTTCGTCTTTTGAATTTTCCAGCATAATCATATACAAAGGCGGCTGCAAAATGCCTTTTTCAAAAATGGATCTTGTCATGGATGCGCTTTCTTTTGTGGTTTTATAATCCACTATCCTGCAGGTTTTGCTTCCCTGATTTACGTCTATTCTGTCGCTCTCTCCGTGAAGCTTAAGTTTCCGCCCGGCGAATTCGGCTTCGGCTTCCAAATGATATTCAAAGAAAGAAGGCTTTAAACCCCTTTGCAGCAAAACGGGGATATCGGCTTCTATAAGGCCGCGCAAATTCTTTTTTATGTCGCGGCAAAGCGTTTTCCAAAGCAATGGATAAAGGCCGTATTCCTTATATCTTTCCGGCGGAAGAAAAGCTTCCGCAAATTCGTCAAACAGTTTGCCGGCGCTTTCGGCGGAAAGCTTATCCAGGAGGTTTTGCTTCATTATATATTGATAGAAATTCTGCAAAATCTCGTGGTGTAAAGTGCCCTTTGCGTTTGAGGGTATTTTTGCCCTGTCGTATTCCGCAGGCTCATTGACGCGTATGACGTTTTTAAAAAAATAAGCGCCGGGGCAAAGCCACAAAAGGCGCATTGCGCTGGGGGAAAGCCCTTTTTGCTCTATTTTTATATAAAGCGGATTATTTTTGCTTACTATCCCGTCGTAAAAGTTCAGGCCGCCCGCGTTGAAAGCCAAATAAGGCGCGCGTGAAAGCATGGTTTTTAGGTTTTCGTCTTGCTGATTTCCCGGATTGAAAGCCGTATGCAAAATCTGAGCGTTGTTTGGGCAGTTTAAAGCGGCGTAAGCGGAAACTTCGCTTTTGTTCAAAAGTTCAAAAGGCCATTGTTTAAGCTTTTCGCTTTCCCTGCGGCTTAGGAACAAATCCGGCTCTTTAAGGTTTTTGCCGGCGGTTTCGGTCAGGCGGCTTAAATAAAGGGAAGGGATTTTCGGTTTGCCGTCGTCGCCGCTTCTTTCAAATATAAAAGCGCATTTTCCTTTCACGGAAGAAAGAGCGAGCGCGAAGAGTAGTTTTTCCTCAAAATATCTTTCGTTTTGCGTATGAATCAAAAAACCTATTTTTTGTAAAAGCGCGCGGTATTCCTCTTTAAGAACCGGATCCGGCGCGGGCGCGGCCGGCAGCAGGCCTTCGTTCATGCCCAAAAATACGGCCGCTTCAAAGCCCTGCCCTCTTAAAGCCATAATGTCCGCGGCTTGCACGGCGTTTTCGTAAGATTCCGTTTTATTGTATTCGGCCTCTTTCAACGCCGAGAGGACTTCCTCCAAAAATTCGCCGCGCGCGGCCTGCTTTCTTATTTCGGAAAAGCCGCCCGTTTCGGATATGATATCTTTTACGGCGTTCAAGATGTTTCGTTCCTGCGCGGATAATTCCGAAGAGGTAAAAGTTTCTATAAAAGCCGTCGCTTTTTCCGCCAAAAAATCAAAATTGCCTGCGGCTTCCAGTTCGGGATAGTATTTGCTTAACAATTTGACGGCGGCGGTAATTTCCGCGGCGTTTTGCCTGAAAGCCTCTTTTGCCTGTTCGTTTTTGGAATTTACATATAAATCCGTCAGTCCGTCCCATTGGGATAATCCGCCGGTTATACCGCTGTTTTTGATAATATCGCGCCACCCGTTTTTGCCGTTTTTAAAATATGGGGAGGCCAAAACCGCCGCGGCGTCCGCGCTGTAAAAATCGTTTCTGCCGAGGCTTAACAAATTATAAACAAAGGCCGCCAAAGGGTGATTGACCAGCGGGAAATCAAAACTGTAATTTACCGGTATTTTATTGCGCGCGAATACGGAAGGAATGTCGTATTTGTAATTTTCCATGCTTCTTGCGAATACGGCTATTTTGTTAAAAGGGATATGGTGCTTTTCGTTAAGGAGCAGAACTTCTTTCGCCGCGGCCTGAACTTCCGCCGCCGTGCCGGAAACGCTGATAAACTTCATCTCGGCGTTTTGCGTAACGGACGCCGAAGACTCAAAAATATTTTTTGCGGCCAAAGCCGGCGGGGTTTGCGTTTTTTGCAGTTTCTCCGCGGTTTTGGCAAGCGGGTAAATGTAAGCTTCAAAAAAATTTTTGGTAAAGCTGAAAGCGGGTCCGTCTTCATAAGGGAAGTAAACTCTCGCGTCGAAACCCCGGCATATTTCTTTAAACAAATTGTATTGAAGGGCCGTCAAATCGTAAAATCCGTAGAAAATTATATATTTAAACCCTTTAAGGTACGGGCTGTGCGCGGCGTTGATGGCGGCTTTTCTGAAAAACTCTCCGTAAGAGTCAAAGCCATCTTTTCGGATTTGTTCGTTGTAGCGGCTGTAGCAGACTATAAATTCATCAAGATTTTTTTGCTGTTCGGGCGAAGGAAGCTCCCCGGAGTTTTTCAAATCAAGCAAGTCTTTTACGGAAACTTCGGCCGATATCAAATCCCTGAAAGCGGCTTTAAAGGCTTTGGAATAACCGCGCGAGGGCGGCAGAGAACTGTAACTGTTTAGGATGTCTTTTATTATAAAATCCTGCTGGGGCCCGGCGGGCAGAAGCGGTTTTGCGTCCGGCCCTGCCGCAAAGTTTATGCCCGCGCTTAAAGCGGTAAAGTTGCTGAAAGTTACCCCGCTTATGCATCCGCCGGCGTCGGCCAGTCCCCGCCTTAAAGAATTTTGCAGTCTTTGCGAGGGCAAAACGACGAGAACTTTATCAAACGGGTCCTTTCCGCCCAAGCTGACAAAGTTTAGGAAATGCTCCTCGAGAGCGTCAAAATTGCCGGTAAACAGGTGCATATATAAATAATATATAATTTATATATCTTTTTGATAAATCAACTGTTTTTTAAAAGGCGGTGTCATGACGGTTCTTAACGCGGTGTTTTTGGGTTTGCTTCAAGCTTTGGGGGAGTTCCTGCCGATATCCAGTTCGGCTCATTTGGCTTTGTTTCCGTTTTTTAGCGGCGGGGAGTATCAAGGCCTCACTTATGACGTCGCTTTGCATTTGGCCACGCTTATAGCCGTCTGCGCTTATTTTTGGAAGGATTTGTTTAATCTTACTTTAAACGGCCTTACAAAACCGAAAAGCGAGCAAGGCCGCCGGTTTTGGTTTATAGGGCTTGCCACAATCCCGGCGGCATTGGCCGGTTATTTTCTTGAGGACGCGGCGGAAAACATTTTCCGTTCGCCGTTGATGATAGCCGCCATGCTTATTGTTTTCGCCTTGTTTTTATTTTTGGCTGACAGGTATAACTGCAAAATCAAAAAATACAAAGAAGGCGCGGCTCTTTTGCCTTTAATGCTTATAGGCTGCGCGCAGGCTTTGGCTATAATGCCCGGCGTTTCCCGTTCTGGCGCGACGATTACCATGGCCCTTTTGCTTGGTTTCAGCCGCGGTTCCAGCGCAAGGATTTCTTTCTTGCTTTCCGTGCCGATAATAGCCGGCGCGGCGGTGCTGAAACTTAAAGATATTTCCCTTGCCGATATTGATGTGGCTTTCGTTTCTGGCTTTTTGGCGGCAATGATAGGCGGGTGGCTGGTTATAAAATTTTTAATGAAGTATATACAAAGCCACAGTTTTGATATTTTTGTATATTACCGCTGGGCTTTGGGCGCTTTGATTATAGCGTTATATTTCTTCAAATAATTCCGTCTTTTGCCCGCCGCGGGCGCGGCAGGCGCGGTTCTTACCAATTGCGGTGCTTCCAGTATATGGCCGTGAGCCATACTGACATCATCGCCAAACCCATTACCATCCAAAATGCGTGCGGATGGCCTTGCAGCGGTATCATCACGTTCATTGAGAACGCGCTGACGACAAAAGTCGGCACCATAATCCATATCGTAATTACGTTTAAGCGTTTCATCAGCAGGTTCAAGTTGTTGTTTACGATTGAAGCCCTGGCGTCCATGAGGCCCGCCAAAATGCTGGAGTATATTTCCGCCTGTTTTTGGGATTGAGTGTTTTCAATTATAATATCGTCAAGCATCTCGCGGCAGCGTTCGTCAAAGCCTATACGGCCGGAGAAGTTCCTTAGCTTTTCAAACACAAACCCGTTTGAAGTTATCGCGCTTAAATAATAGACCAAGCTCTTTTCCAAACTGAAGAGGTTTATTAAATATTTATTGTCTACCGAGCCCGTCATTTTATCCTCAATTTCTTCCGTAATCATATTGATTACGCGCAAGTGCTCCAAATAATGCGCTATGGCGTTGTAAATTATCTTTAAAAAAGCGTCGTGCAAAGAAAGCACGTTGTTAAAGCGTTTGCCTATAAAAAGCGGGATATCTTCCGTCATGACTATGACGAGCTTGTCCTTAAAAAGGAACATTCCCATGGACGCGACTTTAAACACCAGCTGTTCTTTGCCGGAATAATTGCGCGGCCTGTTCAAAATCAAAGCCGTATGGTCCGGCTCGGTTTCAAGACGGGGCAGCTCTTCCGGGTCCATGGAAGAAGCCAAAGTGTGTTCGTCTATTCTTAAATGGTCTATAAGATATCTTTGTTCGCTGCTTGTGGGATCCACGAACAAAAGAATATCGCAACTGGAGGCGGAAGCCGCTTCGTCTTCAGTAATTTTGCCGTTTTTGATTAAATAAGTCCTCTGCATATCAGCCTCCGTTACAATTTAATTATATATTATCTATTTCCGATTTAAGATAGAGATTCGTTTCTTTTACGATTCTCTTCCTGAGCATAAATATCATTATCAGGTTGGGTATGGACATCATCGCCGTAACCGTAACGACCAGCGCCCACGCCAAAGAGGGGGAAATATATACGCCGGAAATCATGAATAATATCCAAAACACGCGGAAGGGTTTTACTATTTTGCTTCCGCCCAAAAATTCCATAAATTTTTCCCCGTAATAAGCCCAGCCGATAATAGTAGTGAGGGAAAATATCGTCAGTGAAAACACCAAAAGCGGTACGCCTATATAAGGTATGGTTTCAAACGCGCTGTTGCACAAATCCCCGGCGAACTTCTGCCCGCTTTGCCAATCCCCGGCAACTATTATTACAAGGCCGGTAAGAGTGCAGATGAAGAAAGTCCAAAACACCGACGTGCTGGCCACCAAACCTTGGCGGACCGGGTTCTTGGTTTTTGCCGCGGCCGCAACCACCGACGCGCTGCCCATGCCCGCTTCGGTCGAGGATGTATTCACCGCAGATACTATGGTGCGGCAACAGACCCGTGCGGCTATCGATGCAACGAAATGAGGCTGACTGATTTTGAACGTT
>NZ_CALGEO010000102.1:0-9742 GCF_937881865.1 Candidatus Proelusimicrobium excrementi | reverse complement strand
GTTACGTTGTAAACGTATATTTGCCTGACCGCGGCCTCACTTAAAGCGGATTTGCCGTTAAAATCGGAATTGAGCAGGAAAGAAATCATCTCCGAACTTAAAAGCTGCGCCCCGAAAAGCGAGATATATTTATTTACGGCTTCCTGCATTTTGGCGGCGATTTTAGCTTTGTTCGCCGCGCGCCAGGCGATTTCTTTTTCTACGGAAGCTTTATATCCCGCGTAAGCTTTTTTGGCGGGATAAGAAGTTTCAAAAGCGTTTTTTACGGCGGCAGGATTTGTCCTGCACTCGGCCGTGCAATGTTTGGACAAAAGATAGTCGGAGGTTACCTTTGCTATCAGTTCGTCATATTCCTTCAAAAAAGTTTTATACGGCATGGCCGAAGGTTTAAGCTGATAGTCAAGCAAAAACTTTTTTAAGGCGTATTCCAGTTTTCCGGCGGCGTTCGCATCCGCCGCTTTTACGTACATAGGCCATAAAACGCCGTATTTGGCCCCCGCCGTTTTAAGATTTAAAATTTTCTTAGCTTCGGCGGAATTCTCAAAAAAATTAACGGCCGCCTTTAAAGAAGAAGAAAGCGCTTCTTCATGTTCATTGACGCTCCTGGCGCGCAAATATACGTTATCCACCGCGGAAAGATCAGAGGCAGAAGTATCCAAAGCTTCGGAAGAAATTTCCATTCCCGAGCTTGAGGCAAAAAGCGGCGCGCCGCTTTGCGCAAACAGCGCAAAAGAAAGCGACAAAGCTAAAAATTTTCTGATAATCGGTTTAATTTTCCCCATAATGATACCAATATATATATTAAATGATAATACAATTGTGAAATCTTCACAAGGGAAATTGGCTCTATTTTCCCCTAGGCCAAAAGACCTATGCCCTCACGCGCATATAAATGATATTATTTAATAGTATATGACTTCCGCTATAAGAAATTTCTTTTTATTCGGTTTTTTACTGTTTTCTGCCGTAACGCTGAACGCGCAAAGCAAAGATTTGCGGATTATTTTCTTTTCCGATAATTACACATCGGCCTCCGCACTGCAAAATTCCTTTGAACAGCGTCTTGGCCAGCAGAGCGGAACTTATAATTTGGAAAAGGCTGAAAAACTTCAGGCCTTTTTCAGCGGGCAGTCTTATGTATTTTCCACGGAAGCGCCCATAAACAAAGATGTTTCCGCCGCACCCGGGGAGTTTTCTTACAGAGCGGCCGGATTTAAAGACGTTATAACGACAGATTCGGCCATAATGTTCCAGCAGCCTTATTTGGATAAAGAAATAAAAAATATGGTTTTGCCGGCCTCTTCAAAGAAAAACCCCCTTACGCCGAAACTTTTAAGAGTACGAAACGGCTTGCTGGTTATGCCCGAAGGCCAGGAGTTTGAAGTTTTGGGGGCATCATCGGCCGCGCCGAAACTCGGCGGACTTTGGCTGCCGGCGGTCATGGTAAAATACACAGTTTCCAAGAACGAAGACGAAAGTTTTATCTATATTTTACAAAAACCTTTGGGCGGAATAGGCGCATGGTTCAACCCGGTGCAAAATATCGCGCACGCCGAAGATAAACCGCTTGTCATAATCAATACCGGCGGGCTTGAAAAATACGAACGGCTTTCATCACAGCCGGCTTTTTTGGCGCGCTACTGGCAAAGCATGAATACCGACGCCGTCGCGTTTGCTCCGAAAGATTCATTTATCATTTACAAAGGCGCTTTAGCTTACCCCGAACTTAAAAGCAAACTTATCGCAAGCAATATATCCGCGCTGGAAGATGCGGAAGAAGCCCCGTTTTCAAAAACGGCGGTCATTGAAAAGAACGGTTTGAAAATAGGTTTAATTTCCTTAAGCGAACCGGGCGCGCTGGACGGAGCGCCGGGCAGAGGCCTGCCGCTTAAAGTTACCGATCCGTCTTCCGCCGCGCAGGAACTCGCCTCCGATTTAAGAGATAGCCAAAACGCCGATTTTATAATTTTGGTTTCACACCTGCGCGCAAAAACTTTAAGCGCGCTTTTACAGCAGACAAGAGGCGTGGATATGGTTATAAACGCCGCGCCGGAAGTGCAGGAACAGCCTTTAAAAAAACGCATAGAATTAAAAGACTGGAACCTTCGCCCCGCGACAAGGCCGGCTTATTCCGCAGACGTAAAGCCCGACGTTTTGGGCGACGTCGGCATTAAGTTCGTTTTAAACGAAAACGGATATACCCCCGCGGTTATAGAAGATTATCCGCCCCTTAATATATTTACGGGCAACAACTTTAATAATGAATTTTACCCGGTAAACAAATATTTTTTTGACGACTGGCAAAGCGCCGCCAACGAATATCTTTTGCCCGGCGCGAAGGATTTGGCGGCTTACAGCGGGAAGAACGGCCTTTCTTACACGCCGGCGGAATTTTTTAACATGGCAGCCTCAATTATCAGGAAAACGGCGAAAACCGAAGTTTCTTTTATAAGGATAATCCCTTTCAAAGAAAAACCGCTCGGCGCGCTCAGCCAAAAAGATATAAGCAATATGCTGGCTTCCGACGAGCCTGTAATAAAAGTTAAAATCAAAGGCAAATACCTTAAAAAAATGCTGAAACTGGGCGACTTCGGGAACCCTTTTGACAACGCAAAAGATTACGCCACCGGATTTAGTTTGGCGGTATCTGGCGCGGTCAAGGACGGGGATTCCTTCAAAATAAACACCTTGGCCGTCAATGATGATGAAATTTACAGCGCGGCCTTCCCGGCGTCCCTGCTTAAAGAGAGGCTCGCCCTGCCGGATTTAAACGCCGACGTAACCCAAATAAAAGAAACCGGCCTTACGGCGGAAGAAATGGTAACCAATTATCTTACGCAAATTTTACAGGCCAACAGAAAAGCCGCCATGAAAATGGCCGAAGAATACAGAGAACAGCGCGAAACGCGCCTGGCCGAAGGCCTGCCTCCGAAAGATGAAATCACCGAAGAGCTGGACCTTAAAACAAGCCTGCAGGGCCCTATCGCGGCGGACGAATATTTTACCGAATTATTGCTTAAAGATTATGAAAAGGAAATTTTTAATCTTATTCAAAACGAGCCCGAAAATTACGGCGCATGGCGTTATAATTTAAGGAATCTTTCTTTCCGTTTCAGCAATACGGACGTAAAAAACGCAGAAAAATATCAGAACTTCTCCGACAGCAGGCTTACCTCGGACGGGCAGACGCTTTTGCAGGGTTCTTTGAACTTCGCCGCGGAATATTACAGGGAAAGAATCAGGTGGGATAATGTTCTTTCAATGACTTACGGAAAAACGACTTTGCGCCCTTTTGACGAAGCCAAAAGCAGCAGCGAAAACGCCGACGCCATAATTCTTTCCACGGATTACACATATAAAAGCACGGACGTTAAAAACTTTTTGGGCGGTTTTTTAATCGGGCCTTTCGTTTCCATAGGCTATCAGACGGAATTTACTACGCCTGACGACGCCCCACGTTACAAAGCTTTACGCGGACGTGCCGGCGTAAGATTGTTTGAGGGTAAATATCTTAAGGATTTCTCGCTGTCGCTTTCCCCGGAACTGGATTTTACTTATCCGCAGACGGCGACGAAATACGCCTGGCAGGCTATAGTAAAAATTGAACACCCCCTTAACGACAACGCCAAAGCCGTATACGGGGCTTCGATAAGGGATTTCTTTCTGGTACAGCACCCGGGCGATACCGATATTTCATACGAGTTTGAACTTTCCGCCAAGGTGGAAATGGAACTGCTTAAATCATTTTATATCGCGCCTTTTATAAATTATTACCAAGCGCAGGCAAGGGATTTCAGCGGCGCGGGAAGCAATTTATATGTAGGGGTTTCCCTTTCTTACTCAAAACTTTTTAAGCATTTAAAACTGTAAAAACGTATTTTTACCGTAAACTTTTACAGTTAAACAAATTAGGACTTTCAAAGAATTTATACATAAAAAATCCCCCGGACGACCGAGGGATTTTATATTTTAAAATGCGACTGCGATTAACTGCATTTCTGGGACCAATCTTCGGGTATCCAAGCCCCGTTTTTATAAGTTCTGCAATAGTGGACGCCGTCAATGGTGTTCTTTTGCAGGGTGTCTTGAGGGCAGGCGTTTTTATAGCATTGGCCGGTCGAAGAATCATAGCCGTCATAACCGGCCGCCGGCTGGGAGTAAACCCAAGCGTCGTTGGAACACGTATAGACGCAATTGTTTTCCGTCTTGGTTTCCCCCGTTTGGCAAACTTTCGGGCCGTCATCGCAAATCGGGCAGGTTGGATAATTATAGCATTGGCCGGTAATGGTATTGCACTGACCGGTAACGGTGCTGCCGTCGCAGCAGGTCATGGTGCAATCCCCGCAGTCTTTTCCGCCGGGGGTAATACCGGAGCCGTCATCACCGCCGACACCCGCATATTCACAGCCCACATCACCTTCCGTAACCAAATCGGCGAACATAGAGCAAACATCGCCCTGGCAGCCTACTTGCTGAGTTTCAACGTTTTTGCTGAAAGTGTAAGATTCCCCGGCCCTGGTGTTGGAAGCGCTTATGCATGCATCGCTGAGAGTATATTGGAAAGTGCCTACGGTAGCAGTGGCGGAATCCCCCGTAAGGCCTACTATCGGGACATTAAGATCTTTAAAATTCTCGGCATATTTTTCATTGTTAAGCATATAATCCTGCTGCTTTAAAGAAACAATGTTTAAATTGTTTAAAGCGTCGGAAGCTCTGCTTTTTTTGACGGATTTCGTATACGAAGGCAAAGCAATAGCCGCCAATACGCCTATTACAAGTACCACAACCAAAAGTTCAGTAAGAGTAAAGCCCTTTTTAAAAGGTTTGGAATTGGCTAAAGCGACTAATTTATCCAATAGTTTTCTCATACTAATACCCTCTTTAAAATAATAATTTCAACTTCTTAATTATATTTTACAAAAAATACGCCTTTTATCAAGCAAAATTTAAGCCGTTTTATTATGTGAAAATTTTTATTTAGGTTTCTTTTCCGCTTATATTCGGCGCGGGGAAAACTCCCCTGCAATAAAAAACCCCGGGCTGGCCCGGGGCTTTAAATCATTTACAACCTTATAACTTAGTTGGATGCTGTCGGCAAGCCTAAAGAAGCGCAGATGCCGCTTACGGAAGCTCCGGCAGTGGTGCCGCCGTCATTGCAGGTTACTTTGCCGGTATAGTAGTACCTGGCAAGCGTATAACCTGAGGAACCGGTTCTGCTGGCGGTTACGACGCCGGAAGCCGTATCGGTGCCGGCAACGGAGATCAGGAAGTTATTGGTGTTCCAGGAGCTGCCGGTTACCGGGGAGCCGGATACATCGGAAAACTCAATATCCAAGGTGGATAAGGTTGTAGGATATACGTTGGTGGAGGAAACGAGTCTGGCTCTTTCCATAGCGGCCGCGACTGAGCCCATTACGGACAAAGCTTCGGTAGCTCTGGATTTTTCCACCGCTTTGAAGTATTGAGGCAACGCTACGGCGGCCAAAATACCGATGATTAATACGACGACTAACAACTCGATAAGGGTGAACCCTTTCTTATTCATATAATACCCTCCTAAGGTATATAATAATAGCCTTGCTGGCTACAAAAATAATATACGATTAATAATTATCTTTGTCAACAGTTATTTAACGCCGATTATTTTTGTAAAATAATTGTAACATATTTTTAAATAAATATTAGGCTAAAGGAGTTTTATGATCATCCCCACCATTATTGAAAAAAACGTAGGTTACGACATATTTTCCCGCCTGCTTAAAGACAGAATAATCTTTGTCGGCGGCAGAGAAGGCGAAGTGGATACTTCCAGCGCGAACATGATTATAGCGCAGCTGCTTTATTTGGACGCGGAAGATTCCTCCCGCGAAATTAACCTTTACATCAATTCCCCCGGCGGGCTTGTTACGGCCGGCCTCGCCATCTACGATACCATGCAATATATCAAAGCCCCTATTACCACCATTTGCATGGGCCAGGCGATGAGCTTCGGCGCGGTGCTTTTGGCGGCGGGTTCAAAAGGCAAAAGATATGCGCTGCCCCATGCAAGAATAATGATACACCAGCCTTTAATTTGGGGCGGCGGGATTTCCGGCCAGGTGACGGATATAGAAATCGAATCGCGCGAACTCAGGGAAAACAAAGAACATCTGCTTGACATATTGGCGCACCACACCGGCCAAGACAAAGAGAAAATCCGCCTCGACAGCGAACGCAACTATTATATGTCCGCCCAAGAAGCGAAAGAATACGGCATAATAGACAAAGTGCTTGAACTTAAAAAATAATTTGCCGCCTTGGGCCTTAAGGCCCAGGCGCGCATAGGCCTTAATTCCCTTGCGGACAGGGCGACATACACTGTACAATTAAATAAAGCGGCTAAAACCGCTGAGGAGAACAAAATATAATGAAACATTTATTATTGGCAGCAATGATTTCTTTTTCCGCCGTGTGCGTAAACGCGGCCCCCGTTTCCGCGCCGAAGCCGGAAACGCTTAAATCAAACATGAAAATGACCGCCGCTATGCAGCCTAAAAAAGAGGCCAAAACGGTGGAATTTCTCAGCTATGCCCAGTTTACAACTGGGAACATAAAAGTTGAACCCAAACTTAAATATGTAAGCAAAAAAGTGTCGGCGGAGGTCTATTTCTTTGAAATGGACAACGCCCTCGCTTTCGCCTATGAGGAAAACAAAAATTTCGACAAAATAGAAGTAAAGCTTTCGGCAAAAGACGAAGACTTGTACGACAGTGATCCGCATCACCTCGTCCCCGTATACGCCAACATCGTTTTCTACAAAAACAATAAAGCGATTGAAAAGGGCGCGTTGGCGGTTTTCTCCGTGGAATTGCATGAAATTTGGGGCGCAAACAGGCCCGTGGAAATTAACCGCGGCGGGACTTCCTTTAACGGCGATCCGCACGCCGATATGGAATACGCTCCGGCCAAGACGAGCAAAAAGAACTCCGACGCAAACTTTGACAGATACCACTAACTGTTGGATGATGAAGACGTTCCTCTTTAATTTTTAGTTGTTTCCTATACTCCAAATCCCCGGCCAAATCCGGGGATTTTTATTTTTCCGCTAAGCCCGCCGGCTTTTAATAAAAAGCAAAATTTGCTATATTAGCTTTGGAGAGCCGCCCGTGCAAACGGCGGTTTTTTATTGCCCGCCTGACAAGCGAATAATGAAAATAATACAAAAACTTATAGAAGGCCTTTCCGCGAAAAGCGGAAACAACGGCGGCGCGGGGATGCCGCTATTTATGGAATACGCCTCCCCCCGTTTAGACGAAACGCGGCTGCCTTCCCCCTCCGGCCACAACTATGCGCCTTATGTGGAAGCCTACGGCGAAAAAGCCTGGATATACGCCTGCGTCAACGTCATAGCGGAAACGGTTTCATCGGCGGACTTTACCCTTAAAGACAAAAACGGACGCATTATTACGGAACATCCCGCGCTGGAACTTATGTACCGCCCCAACCGCTTTATGAGCGGACGTTTTTTAAGGCAGTGGATAACGGCCAGTTTGGAACTTACCGGCAACGCTTATATACTTAAAGATTCCCCGCGTCATGACGGCACGCCGACGGAACTTTTCCCGCTGCTTAGCCAGCTGGTGGAAGTCATCCCCGGCAAAAATCCGCAGAAACCCGTCCAAGGCTATAAGTACAGGGCCGGAGCGCAAACGGCTTATTACAGAGCGGAGGAAATCATCCACTTTAAGTACTTCAATCCGTTTGATTTCTTTTACGGTCTTTCGCCGATTGCGGCCGCGCGCAAAGCCGTTGAAACTTTAGATAAAGCCGAATCGTTCAACCGCGCTTTTTTTGATAATTCCGGCACACTCTCCGGCATATTGCAGACGGAAGGACGGCTTGACGACGCCTCCCGCGCAAGAATAATGAAAGCCTGGAGCGACAAATATCAAGGCGCGGCAAAAGCTCATAAAGTGGCACTTTTGGAAGGCGGACTGAAATGGCAGAACATTTCCTTAAGCCAAAGGGATATGGATTTTATCTCCGGGATAAAATTAAACAGGGAAACGATACTCTCAATCTTTCACGTTCCGCCGGCATTGGTCGGCCTTTTTGACCATGCGCCGCAGTTCAACACAAAAGAACAGCAGCGCATTTTCTGGCAGACTTGCGTTCACCCCAAGCAAACGCTGATATTGGAAACTTTTACGGAATTTCTTTTGCCGCATTTCGACGAAAGCCGCACGCTTTATTTTGATAAGGACACCGGCTCCGTCGCCTGCCTTAAAGAAGACCTGCTTGAACTTGCCCAAGCGGCAAAAATCTACGCCGAAACCGGTTATGACAAAGCCGAAATAGCCCAAGCGCTTAATTTGCCTTTCGGGCACGGGAAAGAAAATCACGGAGGTGCAAAATGAATACTGTAAAAATCAAAGGCGACTTAAAAAAACCGGCTTTTAAAATAGCCGCTCTTGAACAAAGCGCGGTAAAAGAGGAAAACGGACTTATTTTTATAGAAGGCTACGCGAATACAAAAAACTCCGCCGACAGATACGGGGATATTCCCTCCGTACTGACGGGCAAAAGGGATTTTGTCTATGAACTTTCCGAGTTTAAGAAAAACCCTGTACTGCTTATAGACCACGTCAACCGTCTGGATCATCTGGCCGGCTCCGTAACCGAAATCCGCGAAGATAAAAAAGGCCTCTATTTTAAGGCTTTGTTTTCTTCCTCTTCCCACCCAATGGTGGCGCACGCAAGAAAACTATATCAGGAAGGGCACGCAAAAGGCATAAGCATAGCCGGAAGGTTCCATTACGAAGACCCTTCTGCCCCCAACAAGCTTACCCTTGCGGAAATATACGAAATCAGCTTGGTGGCGATACCGGCCGACCCGAACAGCCTGGCCGCCCTCAGCCCGGAAAACTCCACCGAGAGTGAAGAAAACCGGGAAAAACTGATTAACGCGGAAATCAACGCCTGGCTTAAAGACCTTAAAAATTAACTCAGCCCCCGGCCCAAAAGCCGGGGACTTTTATAATTTCAAAAACAAAATTTGATATTTTAAGCCAATTCACCTATAATATTTATGTATACTTTAAGCGCATTGCGCGCCTATATTAAAAACGGGAAATGATTTTTATGAAAAACATTATATATGTATTGTCTTTTGCGGTTTTGGCTTCCCTCTTTGCGCCGGCCCTCAACGCACAAAGCATTGAACAGATATCTTATCTTCCGGTAAAAAGGGGCAATTACCAGCAGCTGATGGTTAAGAAAAAAGCAATCTTCGGCGGCAATTTGACTGTTACTAACACATTAAAATCAAACGCGACGTTCCTCAATTTAACGTCCTCGGGCGGTTTGGCTTTAAACAATAATCCCAGTATAAACGTAAACCAAAACGTGTTCCTTTCCGGGACGAACTTAAAAATAACCGGCAACGTAAAAGTTTACGGGGAGAATATTCTTACCATACGCGGCGGGAGCTCCACCACGATAGGCAGGCTGAGCAACACCGGTTCCGTCAACGTATATTCCGAAAACGTGATAGGCGGAGATCAACAAATAACGATTCGAAATCTTTATATCGACGGTTTGCAATATCCCAGCGATTGCAACTACACTTGGCGTAGGAATGTAGAAACAACCGGCGGCGGCAAATATACCGTTTTACAATGCAATTAAGTTTTTAGCACTTTACCAAAACGGCGGTTTTAAGACCGCCGTTTTTTTGCGCGCGGACAAAGCATCGGAAGTAAAG